>JAEYZS010000205.1 GCA_023427925.1 Pseudomonadota bacterium
CTTAATGACCTCGCCGCCTAAGACACCCTCATGTCTCTGATCCGGTTAATTCTCCCTCAAGAATTCACTAGACCAATGTCCGGTTCGGTACTTGGAGAAGATTTTTATTGGCAAATAGTACATATTACAATGTAATTTTTTTTCGGTGATGTATAAGTAAAGCTTATGGTAAAACCGAAACATAAATGACGACTTTAAATCGAATATAGAAGGGATCTCCTATGAATTTTCAGCATTTGATTACATTTTGCACTGTTTTACTGGAGAAAAGCATGACTGCTGCGGCGCAAAAGCTGTACTTGACGCAGCCGGCAGTTAGCCAACAAATTCGGCAATTAGAAGAGTATTTAGGGGTCGAACTTTTAGTTCGTGGAGTAAGACAAATTCAATCTACTCCGCAAGGTCATTTACTTTTTGAATACGCTCAAAAAATCATTCGTCTTTCCAAAGAAGCTGAAGTCGCAATTCAAACAATGGGTGGAGAAGTCACAGGTCCACTAAGAGTTGCAACGTTAAACTCTCTCGGTCTTCATCTTCTCGGCCCCGTCTTTGCTTTATTTTTAAAGAACAATAAAAACGTTAAACTCCACCTTGAATACGCGCGCGGTAATGAGCTTATTTCTGGAGTAGTGAAGGGTGACTTTGATATCATTCTCCTTCCTGACGCCGAAAAAGAATTTGATGGAGATCCTAAGGATAGCAACAAAATTAAAATCTCTCGAGACGAAATGTGGTTGGTTGTATCCAGTCGCTCAGAAGTTCCTCAACAAATTCGTCTCAAAGAAATCGTATCTCATCCGGTTGTTAGCCTCACCGGCGAATATCCAGGATTTGAAACTCTGATTAGCAAAACTCTTAAAAAAGAAGATCTTAAAATCACACCTGTCTTTGAATCGTCTAACACCGGAACACTCAAAAGAATTATTGAATCCGGTTTAGGCTGGGGCTTTCTCCCATCTCACAGTATCAAAAAACAAGTCGAAACAGGCAGACTCAAAAGAGTCCTCGTCACCGATTTCGAATACTCCCTCGATCTCTGCTGCTACGTCAATAAGACGAGAAGTCAGCTAAAGTCTACAGAAGTATTCCTAAAAGCTCTAGAACAACAACGCTAGTGGCAGTTACAAAAATTCTCGCCTCGCAGTGAGCGAAAATCTCTTTGCTAAGTGGGTGATTCGACATGCGGGATTGGACCTAGAATCTGAGCGCTAGTGGTTTATTGTTGTGCGAAATTTCTTAGAAGAGGTCGTCTTTGAATCCGAATCTTTTAGAAATTATTTTTACTATTTCTGTTGCGGTTTCTTCTAGGGCGCGCGAGGTGACATCAAAGACCGGCCATTTTTTATTTTGTTTAAAGAGTTCATCTGAAAATTCAAGCTCCTCTAAAATATGCTTCATATTTGCATAGTCTGACGTGCCATCGCCTAGCTTTGAAAGACGATTTTTGCGAATGAGAGAGAGCTTGTCAGGATCGATCGTAAGAGCGATGATCTTGCGTTGATCGACTTCAAAAATTTCTTTTGGAGGCGGAACGTTTAATACCAACGGAATATTTGCTACCTTCCATCCTTTGTGACTTAAAAAAATGGACAGAGGAGTTTTGCTTGTCCGACTAATTCCGACTAAAATAATCTCTGCACTTTCAAGATCTCGAAGTTCTTTACCGTCATCATGTTTAACAGTGAATTCAATTGCTTCGATCCTTCTAAAATACTTTTCATCGACGGCTCTTAAGATACCTGCTTGCATCGGTTTATGAATATCAAAATAACTCTCTAGCCCATTGAGCAGCGGCCCCAACAAATCAACAAAAGGAATCTTGTGCGCAATCGCAAGCTTTTGGGCCTCACTGCGTAACTCAACAGAAACGATCGTATAGACCATAAACCCTTTATTGTGAGAGGCCTCGTCGATGATTGATTTGATTTGGTCAATAGTTCTTACGTTTTTAAAACGCACCAAGCTTGCATCGACATCGCGGTACTGAACCAACGCCGCCTTTGTCATCAGAGAAGCGGTCTCTCCTGTTCCATCCGATACAATATAGATAATGCCCTTAGGTTGATTCATTTATAGACTCACATGTACGTTGTGGAATCTTCCACAACGGTGACTTGAAGGTCTTCAAAATTGTCTTTTGTAGACTTGATAAACTGGTTTGCATCCACTCCCTTTGGGAGGAAAATGCGAACACTTCGAGGCTTTAATTGTTTAAGGCTTAAAAATATTTGTTCTGTCCATGAGTCGATATCTTTAAAGTTACGAATCATTACTGTGGAGGTATTTGGCAGATAATTTTGCGTTGAAAGGAGGGCTTGTTCATATTGGGGTTTTAAGTCCAAATGATGTTGAATATCTTCTTCAGAAAGAATTCCTTTTAAAATTCCCGATAGATCTCTTTTAGTTCTCAGGTTGCTTTGAGCAATTAGAAAGTTGATGTGCCAATCTAAAAAGCGAGCCCATCCGCTGATGTTCTTTTCAGGAATAAACCAAATCTGAGCGCCAGATTTGAGCGCATGAAAGGGGTGTAATTTTTCGATAGCCATACTAAAAAGGTACGCCTATCACTTTTGTTTCGCAACTTCTAATTTTAGTTACGAAACACAAGCGTTATAGAGATTTTGCGATTTGGTCCAAAATACCGTTGATAAAGTGTCCAGAATCTTCTGAGCCAAACTTTTTTGCGATTTCAATGGCTTCGTTAATAGAAGCATTCTTAGGAACTTCGTCTTTGAGATGAATCATTTCATAGATACTCAAGCGAATGATATTTCGGTCTACGTGAGACATTCTTGAAATCTTCCAATTGATCGAGAATTTCTGAATGATATCATCAATCTCAGATTGATTTTGCTTAATTCCTTGGATGAGTTTTTCTGTATAATCCATGGAGTGCTGATCATTTTTGAAGTGATCTTCATACTGTCTAAGGCCTTGAACCGCCGATAATGCAGAGTCAAATTCCATCTGATATAGGACTTGGAGAGCAACTTCTCTTGAGATTCTTCTGTTTTTCATATTGGTATGTCTTTTTGTTCGATATTTTAAATTTGTGACTCTTTTAAACGCCTTAATATGGAAATGTTGAGCAAAGTTTAATTTGTCTTATTCAACGTATTTACAAACTCTTTAACGTCTGTAAAGGTTCTGTAAACACTAGCAAATCTCACATAGGCAACGTCATCGATATTTTTAAGCTCATTCATGATGTGTTGTCCAATCATTTGTGACGTGATCTCTTTTTCCGGGTACTCTAGGGCCCATTGACTAATTTTTTCAACAATTTGATCTATCAGTGCAAGCGGGACGGGCCTTTTTTGGCAAGCCATTTGAACGCCATTTGAGATTTTGGTTTTAATAAACGATTCTTTGCGGCCATCCTTTTTGACGACAGCTGGAAAGTTAAAGATTAATGTTTCTTGAGTTGTAAAGCGATGTTTGCATTCCAAGCATTCTCGACGTCTTTTGATGATTTCGCCGTCCTTTTGGATTCTTGTGTCAAGAACACGATCTTCTTGATGGTTACATAACGGACATCTCATTTAAATCCCCTAAAATTACCTAAATAAAGCTCAGCCCAACTTGTCCCATAACTTGAAGGTGTGTCAAGAGTCATTTTGGGTTTGCAAAATCCATGCAAAAAGTGAATTATTAATATTTTTAAGACTTATAACAAATACTGGTTAAAACGGATCAGAAACTATTAAGTTAGATATCATGGTGGTCAATATGGTGCTTAAAAACACACTGGGCAAATTCTTTGGAGTAATCATTTTTTTAATGACTTTTGCGTCTTTAGCTAATGCTCAAAAAGTTGAGCTGAGCGACGATCCGCAGGTGACTGAAGTCGGCGGCACGCCTTACAGAGAACAAAGTACGGGCCGAAAAGCTGCTGAGAAGTTTTTTACAAATGGTTCTCAAAACACTCAAGAAACATCATCACCTAGCATCACTAGCAGTGCTGATCATTACATGATGATTGGACTTGGAGCATATGTTAATAGTAAGTCCTACAAGTGGGGACCAAAGCGCAGTGATGATGATCCGGGAGAGTTCACAGCTTCTGTAACGTATCGTTACGGTGAGTGGGTTAATTCCATGGACATGTTGTTCCGGATTGAATACCAAACATTTGATGTCGAAGCTGAGAAAGATCCTAAAAAGCTAAGTATACTTCCAATGATAATCTTTCCAGATGCGAGAAGTGGTTTCCCGCTTTATTTTGGTGCAGGTGTTGGTCTTGGAGTTTTTATGAGCCAACCTGATGATGAATCAAGCTTGTCATTTGATTACCAGCTTGTCCTTGGTGGTAGAATGCTTAATGTGTTTAACACAGTTGGATTCTTCGTTGAAACAGGAATAAAAAATCATATTCATCTTTTGAGTAGTGGGCAGTTTGATGGCGTGTTTGTCACATTCGGATCTGCTTTTACATTTTAATGAAAATTCATAAGCATATACTTATTGACGTGTTAAACTCTCTAGAAATTATTTTTGGAGAGCACAAGCACGCCGATAAGGTCATTGAAAAAGCGCTCAAATCACATCCCAAGTGGGGTGGTCGAGATCGCAAGTTTTTCGCGGAAAGTGTATACGAGATCGTGAGACACTGGCGATATTTGTGGTTCTTGCTCAATAAAGACGTTCAACTCACGAGAGAGAACCTTTTTGAAATCTTTGGTGTTTGGTGGTTCGTACAAAATAGAGATATTTTGACTTTTCCAGAACTCTCTCAATTAAAATCTGCAAAACTCTTAGAGCGTATCGAAAGAGCCAAAAAAATTCCTGCAATTGAACAATCCTTTCAAGATTGGACTTATGAAAGACTTCGTTCTGAATTGGGTGATGATGCGCCAGAAATTATGAAGGCTCTCAATAAAAAAGCGGAAGTAGTTTTGAGAGCAAATCTTCTAAAGACCACTGTCGAAGAACTTCAGCAAAATCTATCATCAGAAGGAATCGAAACCGAAACTCTTGGAGACGATTACCCTGACGCTCTTGTACTTACTGAGCGAAAAAATGTTTTTATTACCAAAGCGTTTAAAGACGGATTATTTGAGATGCAAGATGGATCATCTCAAAAGGTGGCTCGCTTTATGAAGGTTGAACCTGGAATGCGCATCGTGGACGCTTGTGCAGGTGCAGGAGGCAAAACTCTTCACATGGCTTCGCTCATGAAAAACAAGGGTAAGATCATCGCAATGGATGTTGAAGAATTTAAGCTCCAAGAGATGAAAAAAAGATTGAGACGTGCTGGAGTCGACATTGTAGAAACCAAGGTGATTGATTCCACGAAAATTATAAAAAGAATGGAGCTTTCGGCAGACAGAGTCCTATTGGATGTGCCATGCTCGGGTCTTGGTGTCCTCAGGAGGAACCCAGATACCAAATGGAAAATTACAGAAGAAAGATTAGAAGAACTTCGTAAAATCCAAAAAGAAATACTAGCTGATTATTCTAAAATGGTAAAAAAGGGTGGCTATCTGATTTACGCTACTTGTAGTCTATTGCCTTCAGAAAATAGAGAGCAGGTTGATTGGTTCTTAGGACAGAATTCAGGAAGCTGGGAGCTTGAAGAAGATCTTAAGCTATTCCCACATCAAGATCGATTCGATGGATTTTATGTAGCTCGATTGAAGCGACTTTAAAATTATTGATTCAGTTTCGACTCTAGAGTTATACTTTACCCCATGAATAAAAACTCCAACAACCCTCAAAATGATCGAATAGAAAAGTTCATCCATGTCGACGGTCTCATAAGAGCATCGGCAATTATTGCAACTGATGTGGTGGAGGAAATGCGTACTATCCTTAACTCCTATGAACTTGCAACAATTGCATTAGGTCGATCTATGGTTGGTGCGCTCTTAATGGCGTCCCATCTTAAAAAAGGAGAAAATGTTGGCGTTTATTTCCGAGGCAACGGTCCTTTGGGATCTATATTTGCAGAAGGTGACCATAGTGGAGCTACGCGCGCCTACACTCCAAACCCCAAGGCGGAACTTCCATTAAAAAATAGCAAACCAGATATCGGTGGTGGAATTGGTATTGGCATTATGGAAGTCGTGAGAGGTTCGTCCTACACTGATGCGATCAATAGAGGCGCAGTTGAAATTAAAACGGGTCAAGTTGGTGATGATATCGCTTACTATCTCTATCAATCACACCAGATTCCAAGTGTTGTAGCACTCTCAGTTGAGCTAAATCCAGAAGGCACTGTAAAAGCTGCAGGCGGCGTACTGATCGAACTAATGCCCGGAGCTACTGAAGACGTCATCAAAAAAATCGAAGAACGTATTGAGGACAATAATAAAAATGGAGTTGCTTCATTGGGTGAATTGATTGCAGGCGGAGCAGAGCCAAAAGAAATGGTTGATCTCTTTTTAAAGGATTTCAAGATTGTTCAAATCGCTCACAGTGCTGATATTAAATATCAATGCCGTTGCTCTACGGATAGAGTTAAAAGAGCATTGCTCCTCTTAGGGCATCAAGAGCTAGATAGTATCCTAAACGAAGGAAATCCTTCTCACGAGATCAGTTGTGATTTCTGCGGTCGCAAGTACACCTTGACCATGGACGAGATTCAAGAAGTTAGAGACAAAGCATTCAAAAACTCTTTAAATTGACCACCCTTCATTGCTAAAATTAAAGCCTAGCAAGAATAAACATCTTTATGATAGGCAGCAGGCGCGCGGTGGAAAAAGAAATCTTATTGAGTACTATTAAAAAGTCCAAAGAGACAGTATTGCGCCACTGGAAAGTGTCCATTCTGTGCCTGACAGTGTTGGTCTTTGTACATCTGTTTTTAGTACACCAAGCCGTTGTAGAAAAGTCTCTTCCGGAAGTAGAAATTTCGGTCCTTCGAACTTTCAAAACTTCAGGGAATTGTTTTTATAAAAAAAGTCATTCCAATAAATGGGTATTTTTGAGCGGAGAAGAAATTCTCACGGCAGGCAGTGAAATACAAACAGACATAGCTTCTCAAGCCACATTGTCCTTTGTCGGTCAAAGCGGAAGACTCGAGTTAGCCTCTCAAACACATATGGAGGTCTCAAGAGATAACTCCTATATGTTACTGGATTTCAAAAAGGGCGAAGCTTATATCAATTATCAGGGAGGTCGTGCGCATCGTCCATTGCGAGTGAAGATAGATAATAAAGTCTTTCAATTAACAAATGCCGACATCTACATTACCGGTGACATTGAGGACCAGGTGCAAGTGTCAGTCGAGTATGGTAAGCTCACCATGAATATTGGAGAGCAGGTAAGTTCTTTTGAAAAAGGGCAATATATCGTTTTTAAAAATGATAGAGAGTACGCGGTAGAAGAAGCCAAGGTTCAACTTTCAACTCCATTTAATTACGACAGATATAATCTCCAGGAAAAAGAATACAGAGTTCGTTTTGGATTTTCTCCAATTGCGGAGGATATAAAATTACAACTTTTGGTCGGTCCTTCGCCTCAGCGCCTTTCTCCTCATTTTAACGAACCTCAACGATTTGATCAGAATGAATTTAGTTTGCCGTTTAAGAAGGGCGTCTACTATTGGCAGCTCGCTGGATATAAAGATGGCGAAAGAGTCTTCCTGGATCCAATAAAGAAATTTTTTGTTGAACCCCAGATTCCCATTCAGCTTGTGAGTCCACTTTCAAGCTCTAAGCATCAGATTCTAAGAGACGAGGCGATTGTGCAATTTCAATGGGACAATCCTTCGCAATTAGAAAAAGTATTCTTAGAAATTTCGGAACAGCAAGATTTTTCTAAGACCCTCGTGAATGAATCAATTCCTGAAAACAACTATTTTAATTACAAATTTCACAAAGCAGGAGAATATTATTGGAGAGTCAGTGGCTTTCCTTATGGAACAACTGAATTGGTCTCAAGTCAGCCATCAAAGGTCGTCATTATTGATGAAGTCATTCCTCAGCAAGTTAAGATTCTTTTCCCAAAAGAGAATACGACTCTGACAACTCTATCGCTGAAAAATTCTGACATCACTTTTCAGTGGACAAAAAGTCCTTTAAAGACAGAGTACTCAGTCGAAATTACCTCTCGCGAGAGCGGCAAAAAATTAGTGTTTGAAACCCAAGAAAATCAATTAAAGGTTAAAGACCTCGAGCAAGGCCAGTATGAGTGGAAGGTTTCGGATAAAGAGTCGAATGTTGTTTCACAAACTGAATCTTTTAAAGTCGTCCTGACCAGACGTTTAAGCTTTACCAAAGAATCAGATGAAAATGGATATTTGAGTTGGCAGGCCGGACCGCGAGGAACAGTTCAGTACCGTGTTGAAGCATTGCGAATAGGATCGAGATCAGATTTTAATGCATTTTTTGATCCTAAGAGCAGCACTAAGCGCAGTTTAGAAATTAGTGGAGATAGAATCAGTTACAAGAATTTCTCTGAAGGTATTTATGCCTTTAAAGTGTATGCCTTAGATTCAAACAAAAATATTTTAGCGGATTCAAATTTGAGATTCTTAAATGTTAGGAAAAAGGACTAAGTTTTTTTTCTTCGTTGTTCGTCTGCTAGTCTTAAAAGCTCTTCTTCAATGGGACTGAGCTCGTCTTGTTTAGAGAGATCAAATTGTAGTTGATAATCTTTGTAAGCAATTTTATTGATACTAAAATTTATGAAATTAATTCTTTCACTGAACTTCCTAAATAGAGCTGTAAAACCAATAATAATCGTCAATGAGAGTATCAAAAGATTAAAAATTCCGATTTGTAGAACCGAAACGGCAAGGGAGCGAGTCTTTGTCTCGGCAAAACCAATCATGTAAAGATTTTTTAAAATTTTATAAGTAAATACGTTTTTGTTTTTGTACTCTACAGATGCAATTTCAGAAAATTGAGAAGGACGAACTTCGTTTTGGAGCACTTGGAGGAAATCTTGTTCGTTGATTTGTTCAAGTTGTGCTAAGAAGTTACCCTTAGTATCCATTAAATTCAGTTTACACTTATCGTCCGATATTAAGGTCGAAAGAAACGGATCTTTAAATAATGTAATTCTGATCAGATGGTTTCGTGTAATCGATAGGCTGTTCGGAATATCTAATACAAGTACAGAAGTTTCGCCGACTTTACTTTCTTGGAGGTTTAGCTGTTCAGCGGATGCATTGGGTGAGGGGAGTGCTTGATCGACTTTGATGTATTCACTTTGAGGAACTTTATAGATGTCGAGTGCAACATTGTTCATAGTGAAATCCTTGAGGATCCACTCGCGGTCGTCATGTTCATAGTAGCTGATGGCAAACCATCTTGAATCAAAGAATGTCTTGTTGCGGTTTTCTATCCAAAGTTTGGAGTTGTTCGCATTTTCAAGTAAGATTTGTTTTATCTGATAGGACTTGTTTTTAAGATGCTGGCTGCACGATTTAGAAATTTCTGAGTTTAAGTGTGAAGGTATCAAGTATCCACCAATGAAAATGATCGAAGTAAACATCACCAATAGCACCAATAAACTCAGTGCTAGAAAATGCCTCGAATAATATTTTCTTTGGTTAGAGATCATCAGCTCTTATATCGGTATTCCTCGACAGAGAGAAAAGGCTAGAAAGCTTATGTGCATTTTTTACGCAAGAGATTGGGTGGGAGGGTTTTCCTCTCCGCCCCCAAGCTTAGGACTGTTTGTGATTTGGTCTTTGTTGTCCGTATGATCACCGCGATCGCGGTTTGGACAAGCGATTTACACTGTTCTATAGAGCAATCGCTGTGCCATTAGTCTAGAGAGATGTATTGTCATTATTTTGGATCTAATCGCGAGAACAAAACTAGCTTAGTGTCATAGTAACACCTCTGATATCCAACTATGAATTTTGGTAAATTGCGTAACGATCAAATGTCACCACTATGCTGTAATTTTATGAATGAAATAATAATTTGTTATCACAAACTAGAAACAATTTTTGTCACTGAAATTGTATTTTCTAGAGGGAAAAATCTACTTCGATCACGAATAATTATTCCACACATAAAATATTCTATGGAGACAAACGAAAGAAAAATTATCTTAAACATAAAATTATTTTTCGTGACAAGTAGCTTAAGAAAGTTGTCATCAAATTTTTTTCATTTCAAAAATTGTTTCGAAATCTTTTTCGCAAGTTCTGGTTATATTTCTTTGGATCACCAAATCAATTCGTTTGTTTTTTAACAATCCAAGATCTTGGAGGCCTGGTAGGCGAGGATGGTTAGACTCATGTGTCTTAAGCTAGCTAAACCCATGTCTTTTATAACGCTCCTTTTTTGGCACTTTTGACTTTGACACTGTAAAAGAAATAAACACCAATTTTACCCAGTAATTTCAAGTGGTTGTAGCCACGGAGCGATTATTTCGATTTGAACTCATCCGAATCGTATCCGCTGTACAGTTTTTTGTGCAAGTGCAGGGATTAAAAAAACATAATTATTTCAGCTATTTATAAGTTTCTCCAAATGCCAGAACCCGGTATTTTTCTTGTAATAGTAGTAGGTATGAAGACATTAAGATTACACGCACTACTATTGTTATTATTAGTCCTAAGCATTAGCAATATTGCCTGCACACCTAAACTGGAGCCTGAACCAGATTGCAACTTTGTAATGAGCTCTGAGATACAAAGAGTCTCCTGGAAAGGGAACCTCCCAGTTAACTTATATATCGCTCCAGAAGTTCCTACAGAGTATAGAGAGTCGATTAGAATTGCGGCAGCAAGATGGAATAAGGAGCTCAAGAAAGAAGCTATCCTAATCAAAGAATCAGACAACATTCCTTCTAAGGCTGCAAAGGACAAAGTCAACGTCATCTATTGGCAAAACACGTGGGACGACGGTAACCCTACCGAGCAAGCCCGTACAACTATTCATTGGAAAGGGGACATGATTAACGAAGCCGACGTTATGATTAATGCTATGAACCACCAGTTTTCAAAGTTTGGAGTGCTGGAGCCGTCTAAAGTGGATCTGACGAGCCTTATGGTTCACGAGTTTGGTCATGTCCTTGGATTACAGCATGTCCATTCGGAACCAAGTGTTATGAGCCCAACGCTTGCGCTCAACACGGCAAGATTAGATCCCACGAACACAGATCTTAACTCCTTGAAATGTGAGTACAATATTAGTGGGACGTAAAAAGTTCCTAAATGGAACCACTTCGGTGGCGAGAAATTTTATAGAAAGATAATTTTAGGTATTGAGAAAAGATAAAAAAAAACGGTAGAATTAATACATAAGTCGAGGTCAAAATGGCGATTAAAATACAAAACACTACAAATTTGAAATCTAAATCTGGGAAGAATTTATTTTCCCGCCTACAAGGATTTGGGTTTACGAATTTTATGCAGTCAAGTTTTGTATCTCCACAAGTTGAAGAAAGAGGCGGCCATTTAGATTTAGAGTCTCAAGAAATTTTAGCTCTCCTTAAAAGTAATGTTGATAAACTTGCCGACACAAGCTCACGCATGGAATTCATGATGGGTGAGCTTTCAAGCTTGATGAAAAAAGGAATTTAACCTTACTGACTCATTCTGTTTACGAAAAAGTCTAAGATCATTGGTCAAATATTTAGATAGATTGCTTTTGTAAGTATTCTTCGTCTATCAATTTAAATTTTCTATTTTCCTCAGAATAATAATAAACGTTGAGATTGTTTAGGTTGAACCACCACCCATGAATTTTAAGTGTACCTTCTTTGATTCTCTCTTGAACCAATGGGTAAGTCTTGATGTGTTCCAATTGTTGTACGACATGTGATTGTGAAATTTGATTATGCTCAGGTAACTCATCGTTATACATTTCTTCACGGTGGAAACGCTCCAAGCTAGAAAGACCATATTTAAGCCATGTCTTTAGATGCTGATGGGTCGGCGGTAGAGTCTCCACACCATTACAGATTGCATTGATCGCTCCACATTCGGCATGTCCGCATACAATGATATTTTTTATATTTAAAGTGTGTATGGCGTACTCAAATGCAGCAATTTCAGATTCGTCTCCCATCGAGTGTCCGCTATCCGATGGAGGAATTATATTGCCTACATTTCTTATAACAAAGAGGTCACCGGGGTTGGTAGAGGCAAAAGCATTGGGAGCTACACGGCTATCTGAGCAACATATAAAAAGGGCGTCGGGCTTTTGTTCAATTGCAAGTTGTGAGAATCTTTTTCTATATTCGTCTTGAGTTTTTTTGCGAAACTCGATGATACCGTTTACTAATTTCTTCATGAACTATTCCTGTTGGGGCACACTTTTGAAACTACTTTATGCTTAAGCTTTAGGAATCACAACTTTTAACACGCCATCTCTATAAGTTCGTACGACGCCTTTTTCGATAATGGCTTTCTTAATAGGGAATTCTTCACGAATGGTTTCATATCGGTTTGTGGTAGTTTTAATACCGTCTTTCAGTATATCGTCCTTCCAAGATCGGTTACCGGTAACGACGAGTTTATCCTTTTGAACGATCACGTCAAAGTTCTTAACTTCGTGTTCAGGGACTTTGACAGATACGATATATTGGTCTTCATTATCTAAAAAAGACGCATTGGCTTTGGACATTGAGTAGAACGGGTCATCACCTTTTTCGGTGTAGCGGTTAAGCTCCCTTAGATTCTTGTTCTTTTGAGCCTCGAGTTCCCTTGCAAAGGTGTCTCTTTGGTGCGCTAAAGCATCTTTATAGAACTGTTCGTGCTTGGCGTACTTTTCAATGTGGTCAGCTTTTTGTCGTTCAAGTTCAGAGTCGTATTGCTTTTGCGTGCGAGTGCGCTGCTGTTCGTGATTCTTGAGAGACTCTTGTTTGCGCGCTTCATGCTGAACTTCAAGTTGGCCCATTTCTTCTTTTTGGTAGGACTTTTGCTTCACGTGGTGCTTTTCGAAGCGTTCATTCTCTGCGGCTAGGGCTTGATCGTTTTTAGTGTGCGTCTCAGCTAGAGCCTTTTGGCCCAATTCTTTTTCTTTTTGAGATTTACTCAAGAACATTTCGTTTTGTTTCTGTATAGCAGCTTCATTTTGTTTTTGATTATCTGTTATTTTCTTTTGTCCTTGTTCGCGGATTTGTTTGTAGTTCCTGTCATATTCGGACTGGATCTGAGATAGGTTCTTATTGCTTTGATCTTGTTCTTTTTTAATTAGGGCTTGATTCTTTTCTTGGATAACTGAGATTTCTTTTTGGAACTTTTCTCTCTCTTGGGCGATTTTTTTCTCAAACTCTTGATTCTGCTGATCAAGGACAGAGGAGTGTTGCCCTTGGTTTTTTTGGAGCTGTTCTCTGTGCTCGACATTCATCTTTTTTATTTGTTCACTGTGCTGAGTATTTACTTTTTCAATTTCAACGTTCGTTCTGCTCTGAATATCTTGAATTCTTTTTTCACTTTGAGTTTGCTCTTTTGAGAGTGTCTCATTGTATTTGTCTTTTAAGTTTTTATATTGGTTGTTATAACGAATCATCTCTTGAGAGATTTGTTTTTGGTTTTCTTTTTTAATGTGATTGATAGTCGATGATTCTTGTTCTTGAGTTGATTTAATGGCTTCGTTTTTTTGTTCTATTGATCTTTTGAGATGAAGATCTTTTTCTCTGCCTTGTTGAGTGAGGGCTATCTCGCGCTCTTTGTTGGACTTTCGAATATGGTTAACAGCAGCTTGCCCTGATTCCTTTTCATTTGCGATTTTTTCTTCGTAGCTTTCGCGTATGTTCTTAATTCTGCCTTCTTCAGATTTGATAATTTGCTCGCGTTGTTGCGCATAGCGCTCAGCCAGCTTGGAGTTGGAATCATTTTTAACGGAACTCATGCTTAAATTCTAGCATGATCTGGCTTAGTTCTGAGAGGCTAAATCTCTCTGGGCTGGGCTTTCGGACAAGGGAGACTTCGGAGTGGGCTTTGGGCAGTAGTTCTTGTTGTAACTAGTGTCACCCCAGCACATCCAGGTATCGCGATAGAGAACCACCTCGTTAGGACCAAGGTCGTAGTAGCCCGGGTACTGGAGCGGATCCAAATTGTGGATAATGACTCTTTCTGAGTTGGTTTCAGTATTCTGAATGACGAGTTCAAACACGCGGTATTCCGCTTGTGCAGTAGATATCAATAGAAGTGCGATAAGTTTGTGCATAAAAACTTATCGGCTAAAAAATCTAGCGACCTTAGTGTCTAAATTTGGAAGACTCTAAAATTGCGTTATCTACTATGTTGAAATAAGTGCGCACCAAAAGCTCATAAGACTCTTCATCAAGGTCTTTTAAAAACTTTTGTTTTTCACCTATTGATTTTTGAGAGATAAAGTCACTCAAAATACCTTGAACTCTTTTAACATTATCAAAGCTAAAAAAGTCGATATCTTCAGTCGGAGTTTTTAAAATTTCTCCAATGACTCTATTGTCAAAAAGTAGGTGCAATCCTTGGATAGATTGCGATAATAGGTACTCAATTTCGCTCAATTTGTCTGCTGATATCTGTATGACGTTGCGTCCTTGCAAGGCCATCCCCCCTGTTAGTGTCTTCAAAAAATTTCCCCTACACTTATTTCAATTCCCACGAAGTCTCTTTGCAACAAAAATCTAATAGTATTTGACATGTAAAGTCAGAGATGAGTTCAATAGGTAAGTGAGCGGCAAAAAGAAAAAATCAAAAAAAGCAAAAGAGTCTCAAAAACAACAAATTATTATCGATGAAGGTCGAGGTTTAATCTTCGATTCCGAAGACGATGTTATTGAGCACTTCAGAAAAGAAATTGAAACTCTCGAAAAGGAATATCACGAGTGGAGATCAGAGACGGATATCGATCTTGATGATATCGAAGACATTGATCAACATTTGACAGAACTTTTGCAAGAACCTGATGAAGTGTGGTTATCGACAACCACTTTACCTGGGATTTCTTTAGGAACATTCATTGGATATTACGAAGCTGAAGATCATGATATAAATTTTTATTATCTCACGCTCACTTACTTTGTAGACAATATTCCCAGGTTTGTGTTCCTTCATTTTGCGACAACGGATTTGAATCTCATCAAAAAATATCAGCGCGGAGAAAAAATTTACGATCGCAACAATCAAGCGATCCAATCTGACGAAGAAGCTGTCGATGCCCTCACCGAAGGAGATGAATTAGCAGTTGGACTTTATAAAGCAATGCTCATGTTGAGAACACCTACGGATATTCCCGAGAGTGAATTTGCAAACTACCTCAAGTACCGCGAGGAAACAATTGAGGAGCCGGATGAAATTTGGCGCAAAATTGATTCTGAAGGAAGAGTGCTCGTTAGCTTTTTAAAATCCATCGAAGACAGTGGTGATATAAAGTACATTGTAGTTACGACAGAGGACGAAGCCAGCGAGTCGCAGTATCTGCTGTTCTCTTTTCCAACGAAAGATTCAAATTTGATCGACAGATATAAGCAAGGAGAGCCGCTGGATGCCTCTTCGTATATCCGCGAAGAATCTCACTAATTATCTAAACTCACCAATAATGATTTGCGTGACAGTGTCAGGTGCTCCGCCTACGTCTTCGTAAATTGCAAACCACGTGTGATTGTTGGCAAACTCCACAGTGAATCGATCTCCGGGGTAAAGTCCGTCAGTTAAGCTGGGCAATCGAATATTTGCTGGTCCGAGAGCTGCTAAATCACCATATGTGTTTGCACCGTAAACGGTCACTTGTTTGCCTCTAAAGGAATCGTTGTAACAGACCTCAAATTCATAACTGTTTAAAGATCCAATCACATATGTCACTTTTAGCGCAATATTGCCTTGGGTAAAATTGGGAGAGCAAAAAAGTGTAGCCTCTCCATCTAAGAGGTCTCCGCAGGAATTCAGTAGTAAAAGGCAAGTGACCAGGATAATGTTAGATCTTGCTTTCTTAAGCGCATTCATAAGACAATTATAAGGGATAGAGAGCTATATTATGAAGCATATTTTTAAAACATGTATTTTCGTTTTAGGGTTTGGATTAATTTCATGTTCAATGTCTCAAAAAGAGACGCTAACTCCGATATCCTTAAATTTGGATGGCATAGAAGGGCATAAGGACACTTATTCCATTCACTCCGAAGTGCTAGTTGAAAATATCACTAAGGATAAGCTCGGCCATCAGAAGATCGAAATGGTAGAATTCGACGTCGAAACTGAGATTACAAAAGTTGATCCAAAGAATTCAACTGTTTCTATAAATACAAAAACAATCAAAAAAGAAGGCAATATGAGCCTGCATGATATGGCTTACCCGGAGCTTGATGAAACCATTCCATTTACGTTCGATAAACAAGGAAGAGTTTTATTTGCTGGGCCCCATCAGCCGGGCTCGATCTTTTTTGTGCCCCCACTTCCGCTACCTAGTTATCAAGTAAAGGTTGGTGATACTTGGAGTTACGAAACGGATTGGGTAACCAAAGAATCTCATATGCCTATGAAGCTTCAGCTTGTGATGGTGCTCAAGAAAGCTATAAGATGTTTTGGAAATGAATATTGTGTGGAAATCGAATGGTCAGGAAAAACTTATCCTGATGGCGTTAAGATGCCTGTTGAGAGCAAAATATCGGGATACACGTTGTATCGACCAAAAACAGGGAGCCAGGTTTGGACTTGGTCACGAAATGAAGAGAAATTAGAACTTCAAGGTATGAAAATGAGAGTTGCAACTTGTATGCAGTCCGTACTGAAATCTGAAAAGTCTAAACTCAATCCCTTTGCAAATCAAAATCCTGTGTGTGATCCAGACAAATCAGAACCTGTGTTATCGAGAGTGACCAATTAGCTCAAATCCGCCCATGTGATTCCATCGTCATTAGAGAGCTCACTTCCAGCCTGCCACTTCTGAATGTACACGCTTCTTGACAAATATTTGCGAACTGATTTTTTAAGAGCTTCGGTTCCATGACCATGAATGATTTTTACGCGATCAGCTTGGCTTTGAAGTGCCTTATCGAATGATTTTTCAAGTTCTTCGATAGCTTGATCTGCAGACATTCCTCGAATATCGATAGTGACTTCGTCTTGTGGCAACTTGATTCTTGATTTCTTTTGTTGCTGGATTGGATGTTGTATTTGAGGTGCATTCGGAGATCGAATGTCTTTCCAGTGGACTTGAAGCCTCATGGATCGAGATAGAACAGTGACCTCACCCTTTGAATTTGGAAGTCCTTGTATAATTCCGTCTTGTCCTAGCGCTGTAAGATAAGCAGTGCTTCCTGGTGGAAATTGTCTTGCAAACTCCTCAACAGAGGAGATTGCGGGGCTTGCGCCTGTGGATTTGACGATCTCTGGGAACTGAGCCTTTACTTTTGCCACATTTGGATTGGCTCTGAATTCCTCAATGATGCGTTCAATTTTATTTTCAGCGCGCTCAATGGCCTTCTGAATATGGCGTTGTTTCTCGGCTTCAAATTTTCGAAGGACGTCTTTATATTTATTTTTCTCAGACTCCATCATCGAAGTTTCTCTCTCAAGCTTTTGAGACAGTTCGACCACTTTTTCTTTGTATTTGTCGAGCTCGTCGAGCTTCTCTTCGCGCGCGCGAGTTTCTGTCGACAGATAGCTCATAGCTCTTTGAATTACAGATTCTGGAACTCCAACGGTCTTCGCAGTTTTAAGAGCAAATGATCTCCCGTGAATTCCCATAAAGAGCTTATAAGTCGGATGATCCGTGTACTCCATGCTTCCGCAAATGATTGGAGATTCCTTTGGCCAAATTTGTTTTAATGGACCTAAGTGACTTGTAATAACAGCAAATGCGCCATTTTCTGCATAGTGCTCAATAAAGCTTTTTGCAATTGCAGCACCTTCTTCTGGATCTGTCGATCCACAGATTTCATCTACTAAAATGAGGTTGCTTCTTCCTTTGGCGTTTAATGCTTGAGTCAGGGTGTTGAGGTGGGCGGCAAATGTACTCATGTGTTCGCCAACACTCTGAGTGTCGCCAATAGATACAAAGATCGTTTCAAAAAAAGGAACTTTAGATTCGGGTGCTGCTGGGATCAAAAGTCCACAACGAGCTAAATGACAAGTCAGTCCAATGGCCTTTAGTAAAACAGTTTTACCTCCGGCATTGGGACCCGAAAGTATTAGCACTCTTTTATTAGCGTCAAATTCCACATTGTTTGAAATAACTTCTTTTAAGTTTTGAAACGAAAGCAGTGGGTGACGAACTTCCTTTAAAAAGAAATCATCTGTTGAAAATTCAAAAAGACTTGAATCCGTTTTTAATGCAAATTGCGCTTGAGCAAGCCTCTGATCGCACTCAAGCATCTTATGATAAGACCGAAGAAGTTCTTCATTGGAAGATGCAATAAAATGTGTAAGCTGTGTTAAGAGCTTTTCAATTTCCTCTTCAATTTCACTTTCAACAACTTTGAGTCGGTTGTTGATGGCAATGATTTCTTTAGGCTCCATAAAGACAGTTTGTTTGGTTTGAGATGAATCATGAATGATTCCATCAAACTGATGTTGCTTCCCACTTCGAATAGGCAAAACCCATCTTCCTTCGCGGTTCGTAACGTAGCGGTCTTGTAGGAGTGGTTCCATCTCGTGAGTTTTTACAAACTTATCAAGAGTTGTCCTGATCTGACGTTCAAGAGATTTCTTTTCGTTATAGAGTTTATAGAGAGTTTCACTTGCATCTGTGCGAATGTCGCCTTCAAAAGTTAGGATCTGATCGATCGCCGAATGGATCTTGCTTGTATCCATAAGTTGAGAAAGAGATGCTGTGATCCAGTCGTTAGAAGATTGTGAAAGAGTTTTTTGAAGGTTATAAATATCAAAACAAAATCTACGAACTTCTTGAAACTCAGCTGTTTTTAAAACAGCTTTTCTCTTGAGGCGTTCATACAAACCCCAAAAAGCATCCAACGTATCTAGGCGAGGTCGAAACTCTATTGTGACTACAGATTTTGCGTCTAATATTTCTTGAGCTTGCTTGAGGGCATCCTGTGGAGTTTTTAGGGGAGCTGTTTTAGAAATAAGATCCTTTGCAACCACGCTAGTTGCAAAAGATTTAATTTTTTCTAAAGTGTCAAACCAATCGAGGTTTTTAAAATCTTGCTTTGGGCTCATATTCATTGCTTACGTTTTATCTTATATAGTCTCAATATCCATATAAGTGCAAGTGCTACCGCAAGATAATCGAAGTACAGGAACCTTGAATAAATCGTTTTTGGCGCGTTTTTGAGGTAAGGAAGAGCAGTTGTTCTAGCCCATTCCTGCTTTTGAGGAGAAAATTCCAAAATTTTTCCACTTGCCGTAATAACTGAGGAGATGCCCGTGTTGGTTACTCGGATCATTGGTCGTCTAAACTCAATAGCCCTCATAAGTGTCATATACATATGTTGATATGGTTCAAAGGTATGACCAAACCAGGAATCATTTGTGATATTAACAAGAATATCTGCACCATCATCTACGAGACCCTTTGTAAACCACGGATGAAGCCCCTCATAGCAAATCTGTGGACCGAGTCGTACAGACTCATGGTCGCGCTTATTGATACTCACAGTATGTGGACCAATCCCTCTTTCAAAATCCGCAATAGTTGGAAAAAGTTTTAACAAAAATGGAAAGTAATTTGAAAGCGGTAGATATTCTCCAAAAGCGAGTAAAATATGCTTTTGATAAAGTGCTGTGTTTTTTGCTTTTTCATCAAATACAAAAATCGCGTTGCTTTGACGTTTGGTTTTGATGTTCTCTGTAAAAGCTCCGGTAAAAAGATTAAATTTATTTGCACGAACATAGTCTAAAACTTGCTTCACAGCTTTGACCCGATAAAAGCGCGGTTGCATAAATTCTGGTACCGATGTCTCAGGCCAAATGACAACATCAGGGTTATTGGCAAGTTCAGGTGTAGTGAGCTCAAAATGTTTTTCGATGGTTTTGCTTTTGAATTCAGTTCCAAAAATTTCCCATTGTTTTTCCTGGTTACCGATATTGGGTTGAACAAGTAGTGCTTTTAATTCGGTGTCGGTCTTTTCCCAGACGCTTTTTTTGTAAAGACCAATCCCGTTGAGTAAAGCAAAGACCAAAACAAAGTAAGTCACGTGTTTTTTAAAGAGCGGCCGATTCCTGATATTTACAAAGAAATATAAAACCCAGGCATTAAATATAACAACAAGAGAACTTAATCCTGTGACGCCAATTGTATCGGCCAATTGATAGATCGGAAAATCACCATAAAACCAGGGGTAACCAAAGTACCACGGGAAAATTTGTGGATTGATTTTTTCTAAAAAAGCAATCAGCAAGGCTAAGGCGAAGAAGGATTGTTCTTGAGTAAAAGAGAGTCTTTGGTTGAATCGGTGCCAGATCACAGCGGCAAATGGAATGTGAAGGTTTGAAAAGGAAGCAAAAGCCACAAGGCCGATGTAGCCGGCGATAGCAGGCATGTGCCCAAATTCCATAATAGGTGTTGGAATCCAGTGAAATCCAATAAGAGTGAAGACAAACGGTGTGAGCCAAGCCACAAAGAAGACCCGGTAAGGACTTTCGTCTTTAGAGATATCTCGTGTGAGTGTCAAGAAGAGGGGACAAAGGCAAAAAAGAAGAGCCCAAGGTGGAAAAGGGATATAGCTTGTTCCGAACAATATCCCAGACAATATTGCAAGCTTCACGGGCTTTGAAAGCCGTTTTGACGGATTCAATTTCGATAAGAAAGTCATTGATATTTTTCCTTAAACCTCCCAACATTATATGTAGGAATTTATTTATATGGAACTCTTTTCTTGTCCTGAATGCGGTTATGAAAATCCCAAAGGCAGCATGTCTTGTAAGCGCTGTCTGTTGATCTTTGAAAAATACGAAAGAAAAAATCAGAGGATAAATGCCCAATCTTTAGGATCAAGAAGATTAGAGG
>JAEYZS010000236.1 GCA_023427925.1 Pseudomonadota bacterium
AGTGTGAGAGGCTCTTCGCCTTCAATTTCCAATTTTAAGTTGCCACAATGACATGAGGATTTAATTATCATAGTTTTCATTTGATGAGCGTAACCAATTTTACGACGGCGGTCACCAATCTAATGATTTTAAATCCTATACAAGAGGCTCCATTAATTCCCTAACACGCTGTGATCCGGAAAGGGGAACTGGTAACTTTATAAGAAATAATATCTGGCTAAAGAAAAATGTTGGGTTTGAAAAAAATCTTATCCCAGAATTACGCAATTCTATGTTATTAATGTTTATTACAAATCACAGAGCTGTATTTAACAGAGCCAAAAGTTGCCATGAAAAGGGGATTATCAAATGGCACTTCTGTTCTAATTTTACAATCAGAAGCCCCCGTGCAACTTATATTATTAATGTCTATTAAAATAAGTTGAGGCTTTGCCATATCATAAACGAGTGCCAATGACTGGTCTGAGTGCAGCCCTCTTAAAAGAGTTGAGTTCGGAATTTTCCCTAATTTAATAAACTCTGTCTCCGGCTCGTAATCTTCAAACTGAGAAGTTACCTTACAGGTGATTGTTAGTTTGGTATTAGGAAACGCAAACAAATTAACTGAAAAAATTAAACTTAATAATAAGAATTTCATTTTTATTCCTTTATCTCAATATTGTTACAATTAAATCCGAGTCTACATAAAGTAAAATACATGGTATGGGAGCTGGAAGTTAAAAATCCCTCGTGATGAAAAACCCAATTGGCTCTTCTGATTTTCTCAGCACTCGAAAAATAGTTGCGAAGCCACTCATGTATTAAAATATAAGAAAGCTGAACTTCATCCTTGCTTAAAGCATCTAAAATAGAAGTGTCGTATTCATAAACAATACCTTTTGGTGTCTCTGTTCTTAATACTGCTTGTTTTAATTTACAGTGAGAGGGTAGCTTTTTTCTCAGAAGCAAGAACCTTGGAGTTTTATTCATTTTCTCAAGGGCAGAGCCTAACTCCTCATCGTTAACTTGATTGACTTGATTTTTCGCTAGCCAGTTACTAGTAAGTTTAACGCCGACAGGATATGGACTTGAATTTACAAAATTCTCTAGATCATGCCCCAAAGATGGAGCTGAAGCTTTTAATTTGTCAATAATCTTGGAAAGAGAATTGAGATTGTTTCCATTTTGATTTCTCCATAAGTAGAAATCTAAAACTTGATAAGAACCCACAGGCTCCCTTTTCGTGGGTCTACAAAAAACAATGTCTCCGCCGCCTCCACCTTGGTCTTTACCGGCAATAGAGTAATTTGAAAGCATCAATATGCTTAGAATTAGGCTTTTCATTATACACCCCTTTTAGTTAGCGAAAATAACTGCACATTTAGTTTATAAACTTCTTTTTTCTTTTTTGATTCCATAGCTTTTGCAAAGTTTCTTCGGAAATTTGTAATCATTTTTTTTGCCTCCTCCATACGATCCGGATCAAAGCATAAAGTCATCGCAGTAAAATCTCTTTCTTCAAATTCACCTTCTTCTAGGGCTTTTTGCGCCAACTCTAGATTCTGTTTGCATGCTTTTTTAAATGCAGGCTTTGCAACGTCTGAAGAGGCTTCTAATTGTTCGTGAGTTGGTTTTAATTTTTTCGTCTTCGCATCGCGTTCAAGTAGGTCTAACTTTAAAAGTCTATCAATTGCCTTAGCGACTATTTTTTCGTTGATGCCAAGGCGCTTACTGATCCAAGTCGGAGAGCTTTGGAAGTCATCTGTTTCTGCCAAGCTTAAAATGCCATAATAATACCAGTCAGCTATCAAATGGTATGTGTCCATATCTAACGATTTAAATATCTGCTTATTCTTAAGTTCACCTTGAAATATTTTGGCAATTTCTAAAGGGTTCAGGTCTAATCCTGAAAGTATTTTTTCTGCACTTTTTTTTGTTATTGGGCGCTTTCCAGATAAAATTTCGGAGATCGCAGATTGATTAACTCCTATCTTCTTGGCGAAAGCACGCATAGAGTAATTAGGGTTGCGAGATTGGGCGCCCACAAATTCTTCTAATAATATTAATCTAATTTTATCTGCTTGAAACATGAGGGTACTTATAAAACAAATTACATGAGAAGCGTTAGTCATTTTGGATCATTCTGATCCAAAAAATGGATCAGATATTTATTACATAGATAGAAAACTGGTAAGTCAGAATCTGAATAATTTTAAGCCACGAACTATCATTAATAAAAGCCCGAGCCGGGTCTCCCTCTCCCCTATACAAATACAGTTTAAATCGAATTTAACCACAACGCTGTGGCTCCGAAACGGGAACTAGTACCTTTATAAGAAACAGTATCTGGCTAAAGAAAAATGTTGGGTTTGAAAAAAATCTTGTCCCAGAATTACGCAATTCTGTAAAACATGCTCTAGATCACAGATAATTTTTCTAGCTATTGATTGTGGAATATAATTTGCACTTTAATGTGCTTATTAATTCGTGGGTTGTAATTCGACGATATTTTGGCTCTGGAATTTTAGAGCAGTTAGTATCATCGACATGTTTGACAAAAATTGTCCCTAGGAAGGATTTAAAGAGATGGTAAGGATTTTCTTGGTTCTTGTTTTGTCGTCATGGACTGTTAGCGCTTCTGCAAAAAGTTGCCTGCATTTATTTGAACCGAACGCTCATCTCCATACTATTCAACCCTTCATGGGATTTGCCAAATCTACAGATGGGATTTCACAGGACGCACTGTTTGTACAGATTCGACCAAATAAAAAAACAAACAAATCTCTCACTCTAATTTACGGAAACTATGCGATTCGCGGATACGTACAAAAATCTCTAACACTTCAAAGCAGAGAAACAGATGCACAAGGCAATGTGATTTGGACTTATTCACTTAAACACAACGGGATGGATCTAGTAGTTCTAACAGTTTCTCAGAATGCATCAAACCCCAAAGCTCCAATTTATAAGCTCACGCTCAAGAGCGAAGTTACAACTCCTTCGTCCAGTGAAAGGGTTTATCAGTTTGTTACAGGAGAGACTCTGTGAAGGGGCTAGCTCTATTTATAGTACTATGCTTTATTGCACCATCTGCAAGTGCCTTCAATTGCTCGACTTTATTTAATGCAGCCAAACCAAAAGCGCAAATTGGATTCTTTGAGCGGACATTTTCGCTTAGACATGAACGCCCCGTTGACGTGATAGAACTTTATCATCCTGATCATGTATTGGCTGTCGCCCGAGTCGTGATTCTGAAAGACTATAATGGAAACGTTAAAAGTCATAAGGTCATTCAATCTGAAAATATCCGTTTGAATTTTGGCTTACACCATATCTACGAGAATTTCGAATATCGCATTCAAATCTCTGGTCCACCTGCAGAATACAAACTGATTTTCCTAAACCAGCTTGAAGGATTTAGGCAAGAAGTTACTTCTGAAAGCCTAATTCAAATCTAACACCGACCAAAAAGAGATCTCTCTGAAGTGACTAAACTAGGAATACGTTCGGTGCTTATAAATTTCCTTTTTTAGATTTTAGGTTTGGATTTTCTCTAAATCCATTTTTCTAAGTGCGGGCGACAGGTAGCTCACGCAGGCCACGGTCGCAAGACAAATTATCCCTCCGAGATAAACAGCGGGAACCGTTCCTAGAATTTTTGCCGCAATTCCGGATTCTAATTCTCCGATCTCGTTAGAGGAACCAATGAAGATCGAATTGACTGCAGAAACTTTACCCCTCATGTGATCGGGAGAAGCAAGTTGCACGGCCGTACCACGGATAATCATATTTATACTGTCAAAGGCACCACTAAACAGCAGTGCAAAAAACGATATATAAACATTAGTACTATAACCGAAAATCAAAATACAAATCCCGAAACCCGTCATCGCCCACAGTAACCACGTTCCAGATCTTTTGTTTACTGTCCTCTTAAAAAGATAAAATCCCATCACCGCGGCACCGATGGCCGGAGCTGCTCGAAGCACGCCCAATCCTTTTGCACCGATCATCAAAATATCGCTTGCAAATATTGGCAGCAGCGCAGTTACTCCGCCAAACATCACTGCAACCATATCTAACATCATTGCAGGAAATAGTATCGGGTGTCTGAAAACGAACTTTGCTCCCGAGAGTAGCTCTTCTCTTACAGATGTATGCTTGTGGCTTTGTTCTGGAGGAGGAATATCAGTTTTTATTAGAGTCATACTGATGGTGGCTAGAATAAGTGCAAGACACACGAGTGAAGATGCCGCCACCGCACCAAAGAAGCCAAACACAATCCCACCCACCGCAGGCCCCACAATCCGAGCCACCTGCATAGTAGAACTTGTCATTGCAGCAGCCTGCATAAGTTTGGATCTTTCTACAATTCGCGGGACCGCAGCAAAGATCGATGGCTGAGAAAAAGCTCTCGCCAAACCTGTTAAAAAGGAAGCGCTATAAAGCATCGTCACCTGTGAGACTAAACTGAGTTCCGATTCAAGGATATGCTCTAGCAGAACAATCACACCAGACAACAAACTCGTATATATCACATATCGATAAGCCTTTAGTGGTCGCATACGATCAATCAAGTATCCTGCATACAAAGCAAGCCCAATAGCAGGGACGGCTTCCGTCAAACCAATAAGTCCTAAAGCTAAAGGATCCTGCAAAAGTTCATAATTGCGCCAACCAAGAATGATGGCCTGCATTTGCACACCAAAGGTATAAAAGAATCGAGCAGTGAGTAGTTTTTTAAAATCAACAGGTAGCGAAGACATCGAGTGTCAGTTTTAATCTTTATTTCTAAAATATCAACCTAAACTAAACACCCGACTCTAATGAATTCTTTAAGGCCATTAAATTTTTTCGCTCTTCGGGATCCAAACCTTGATGGTTAAGCATCTCTAAGAGATAGTATTGAGCGTTTTCACGTTGCTTCTCGATCAATTCCTCAGCCTTTTCTATTTCCTCTGCGGTTGTTGCAGATTTTCTAAGCAAAAGAGTTTGTTGATACAGTTCAAAATTACTTTCAAAATTACTCCTTGCAGATTCGACATCCAAAGGTGAATAAATTTGTTGCATCAGTTCTCGTTCTTTTCTCGCGTTATAAACATGATAAGTCAAAAGCCCTAGCGACAATCCATTAAATAAATAGACTCCACTTTTTCCCATCAAGACAGGAATTTTTGTTAATGTTTCCTCCGAAGCTTTGAGCTTTCTAAATAATGACACCGTCGGTGCGACAGCAAATTTTTTACCCGCGATAGAAAGTCCTCTATATATTGAAGCTCCACCAGTTCCTAGGATACTCAATGTTGCCACCTTACCAAAAGCATCAAACATCAAGAGATTAGCCGTATATAGATGGCGCCGGTTCGTATTGGTTGGAAAACAGTATGCAAGCCCAACATAGTAACCCCGAGAATTGAGAAGTTGATCCACGCTCTTTCCTATTCCTCGACGAGTGAACAAATTTTCCCTCCCGGGAATGTTCGCCTCTCCAGATCCAAATAAATACTTAAAATAGTCCAGAGAGTCGTTACGAGTCGTTTCAACAATAGTAGCCAGAGAATTTATATCCACGTGGCAAGTTCGAACAACAAACTCGAAGCTGCGCCGATCATCGTTATTTAAATCTTGATAAAGATGTTCAACATTATTAGCCAAAGACAAATTGTTAATCAAAAGAGAAAATAGAACTATAATCATCGGGGCAAACTACCTTAAAAGTATTAAAGAAAACATAACAACATGACTTGTCTCGAATTCTTAAAATATAAGCGCCATTTCCAATTACAAAAAATTCACGGATTGATGAAGTTATCGAAATATATCCAAATCAGCGTCCACAAAGGGACAAAAACCTGACAAGACATCTGAGAAAACAACCAATCACCCCAAGGAGGAAATATGTTTAAATTAGTAACCCTAGTGGCTTTTCTGAGTGCCCAAATCTCATCGCCACTCCACGCTTACGCAGGATTTGTTGACAATCCTACGACCCAAGAGGCCCCTCAAGAGAATTCCACCCCAAATGAGGAAAGCTTCGACTCACAAAATGCTGTTCAAGAAGCTAAAGAGACGGTGACAGGAAACGAGGAAAATGGCGACCAACAAAGAGCCGCAGGGCCTGTAGTGACCGAATTTGAAAATAGCACACGTGAAATTGAGCAAAAGGTGGCAAAGCTAGAGGAACAAAAGGAAAAGGACGCCCAAGCAAAACAGTTAAAAGCGGAAATTCGTGATCGCGTGATTAGACTGAATGCAAGAGTCAACCAGCTTGAAACACTTGCCAATGAAATTCCGAACGTGAGAGAGGATGTCATCGAAGAATCCGCTCAAACCATTTTAGCTTCTGAAGAAAGAAAGGATAATGGCAAACTATTTGGAATTTCTGCTGTTGTCGCTGTGGCATCCGGAATTGTATATGCATTGACTAAGTACGACGTTCCAAAAGCAATTGTCGGAGCTAAAGCAACTCATAAATCTGCTGCATCTGCACAAACTACTGCAAAGCCTCAAAACCTACGAGTCCCTTCGACAGTTGTGAACAATAGCTTAAGAAGTGTCTATGGAAATCAAATGGTTGCAAGAACTTCTGCTACGGTTGGTGTATTGGCCGCATTAGTAGCTGGTTACGCAGTCGTGGATTCTTATAATTGGTCTAGCGATGATCGTGCAGCGATTAAA
>JAEYZS010000011.1 GCA_023427925.1 Pseudomonadota bacterium
ACCATTTGGGATGAGTGGGCTGATGATGAAGGCAACTTGGGCCCAGTCTACGGCGCGCAGTGGAGATCGTGGCAAACTGCTGATGGAAAAACTGTAGATCAGATTTCTGGACTTATTGAGCAGATTAAGAAAAACCCTCAATCTCGAAGACTGATAGTTAATGCATGGAACGTGGGCGAGATTGAAAAAATGGCTCTTCCTCCTTGTCACACAATGTTTCAATTTTATGTGTCTCAAGACGGACATCTGTCGTGTCAACTTTATCAAAGAAGTGCTGATGTGTTTTTAGGTGTTCCATTTAATATTGCAAGCTATGCTCTACTTACAATCATGATCGCCCAAGTTTGCGGGTTAAAGCCGGGTGAGTTTATTCACACTTTAGGTGATGCGCATCTTTACAGTAATCACTTGGAACAAGCCAAGCTACAGCTCTCAAGGGAATGTAAACCTCTGCCAAAATTAAAAGTAAATCCTAATGTAAAAAGCATTTTTGATTTTAAATTCGAAGACTTTGAAATCGTGGACTATGATCCGCATCCAGCAATCAAAGCGGAGGTTGCAATATAATGATAGTTTCTCAAATAGCTGCCATGGCAAAAAACAGAGTGATCGGTTCAAAACTCAAATTGCCGTGGCATATTCCTGAGGACTTAAAATTTTTTAAAGATACAACAAAAGGGAAAATCATTATTCAAGGTCGAAAGACCTACGAGTCACTCGGATATAAACCTCTTCCAAATAGATTAAATGTAATTATCACACGCAATCCAGAGTCTGTTCCCTTTCACAAGGACATAGTGATCTTTACGAAGCTTGAGGACGCCTTAGAATTTGCAAAATCAAAAACTTCTGAGTGGGGAGAGGAAGTCTTTATTGGCGGTGGGGAGGAAATCTACCGACTCGCTTTGCCTTACACGGATAGAATCTACCTCACCGTGATCGAAAAAGAGTTTGAGGGCGATGCAAAATTTCCCGAGTTTGATTTAAATGAATTTAAAGAAGTTCACAGAGACAATCGAGAAGGTGAAGTTCCTTTCTCGTTTCGTACTTATGAAAGAGTTCGATAAGGACCTTTGTAAAGTAAATACATGAAAAATGTTAAAATTAGTACACAACTAATTAAATCATACATGCTCAGATCTCATTAGGAGACAATAGAGCACGTTCATTGGAACTTTGGTGTGGAGAGATTCGCAGTCTCAAATTCGATCTGCTCTCCGTCAAAAACTTAAATTTTTTAAATAAAATATATGTAATTATGAAGACTGTGTTAAGATAAAAGTAGTTTTTACGTTAGTGGTGGGTATGAAAAAGATATTAGTTCTAGAGGATGACAGAGTCCAAATAGATCTCGTGAACACAATTTTAAAAGATGAATACGCTCTCATTTTTGCAAATAAAATTGAAGATGCGGATGATCTGATTGTGCAACATTCTTTTGATATGTTTATGATCGATTTGGGACTGCCAGATGGAAATGGTCTTAATTTTTGCACGAAAATCAGAAACGATAAAAGCTATCAAAAAATTCCTATTTTTATTATTTCTTCAAATACAGACGTCTATACCAAAATTGCAAGTCTTGAGCTGGGTGCTGATGACTACATCACAAAGCCCGTACACCCAATTGAATTAAAAACAAAAATCAAAAATAAATTCAAAAGGCTTCAGGATGAGTCGGGTTCTTCAAACTTTTATAAAACGGATAAGTTTCATATTGATTATGAGAAGCGAAGACTCCATATCGAGCTCAAGGATAATGAGATAAAAGAGATTGAGCTTACAAATAAAGAATTTGATCTCTTTGCAATGCTTGCAAAGAACGAAGGTAGAGTTTTTTCCAGACAAGATCTCATCGATAAAGCATGGTCAAAAAATATCAATATTACAGACAGGGTTGTTGATACTCACATTGCTTCGGTGAGAAAAAAGATTGCTCCTTACGGAGACTATATCTCGTCAGAATACGGTATTGGTTATAAATTTAAAATTCCTAAAGAAAGCCTAAAAAAATAGTGGCAGCAGAAGGGGGAATTATGGCGACGTTGCTCAACGAAGGGCAGATAAAAACTATTTTAGAACTTGATCATGGTGGTGAACTCTTAGAGCGCCTAGTGAATATTTTTGAGACAGATATTCCTCCATCAATTAAAGCACTTGAGATCGCTATAAATAACGGTCAAATAGACAGTATAAAGAAAATCTCACATTCAATAAAATCTTCTTCATTAAATATAGGAGCTGCCGAATTAGCTAATATAGCTGGGCAACTCGAAAGTATTTCTGACATAAATACAAACCACACCACTCAACTTGATCAGCTTCGTAGATGTTTTATTAGTAGCATTGAGGGGTTAAAGGGCTACCTTAACTCCTAAGAGAGATAAGGAAGCTTTTATGGCTAAAGTTTTAGTGGCTGACGATAACAAGTTAAGCAGAGAACTTTTAAAGACGATTGTTCGAGAACACGGTTACGATGTTCTAGAAGCCGCCGATGGCGAAGAAGTCTTAAAAATCCTAAATCAACATGAAATCGACCTTATCTTTATGGATTGTTCTATGCCTAATCTATCAGGCATAGAAACGTCTCTTCAAATCAGACAACATATTTCCCCTGAAAAATCGCAGGTCCCTATAATAGGTATTTCGGCCCACGGTAACTCCATCAAAAAGGAATGCCTAGATGCGGGCATGAATGATTATATGTGTAAGCCTGTGAAGCTTGCAGATATCCTAGCCAAATTAAAAGGTATTAAGTAAGAACCCTTAAAAAGGTTCCTGGGAACTCAATCAGTTGAGCTCCCAGGAGAGGGGTGTGGGGTAGTTTTGGGGTACTTAATGCTAATCCAGCAGCATTAATCTTTATTTCTGAATTAATATCTCAAGAGCATTTTTAGTTTAGAGAAACATATTTGCCCTATCGAAGTGAGGCTGAATCTACAGACCAAAGGTCAGGAAAGTTTTGGCAAATAATCAAGATCTCTTGAATATTCGAGAGCCACTAAAAAGCCGTGTAATTCAAATAACTTAAACAGCAATAAAAATAAATAAAAATTGTTTTGCTCAAAGTTTTTCAAAGAATCTCCGCAGATATTATTGTGTATCGTGACACCTCGCCTTAGATCCAGATTCTCATAACGAGACACAAAATATCTCAAGGCTCAAAATGAGACACCGATAAAGATCATGACAGCAATGTCACTAACCCAAGAGCATCAACGGATGATGCTCTAAATTCTCAAGGAGGAGATGTATGGGATTAAGAATTAACACAAACGTAGCGTCTATAAACGCTCAGAGAAATATGCGTGGTACGCGTATTAATCTCGATAAGTCATTAGAGAAACTCGCTTCGGGTTTCAGAATCAACAAAGCTGGTGACGATGCCGCAGGTCTTGCGATCTCAGAATCATTAAGAGCGCAAATCCGTGGTTATGGCCAAGCTTTAAGAAACACTCAAGACGGGATTTCAATGATCCAAGTTGCGGAGGGTGGTTTGAACGAAGTTTCTTCGATCTTAATCAGATTGAGAGAATTAGGTGTTCAAGCAGCTTCTGATACGGTTGGACCGATTGAAAGACAATTCTTGAACGTGGAGTATGAACAATTACTACAAGAAATTGATCGTATCGCTGATGCAACAGAATTCAACGGTACACCATTATTAAATGGAACAGGGGCTCTTTTTGATTTCCAAATTGGTATCAGAAATGACCCAACGATTGATAGAATTACTTTTGACGCTTCAAAGGCAGATGCAAACACGGCCGCTATCGGCGTGAACTTAACATCTGTTGCTGATAAAGCTTCTGCGCAAAACTCACTTGCAGCGGTGGATAAAGCCATCATGAACGTTTCTGCAATGAGAGCAGATTTTGGTGCGATCCAAAATAGACTTCAATCGACAATCAACAATTTAGCTGTTTCGATCGAGAACATCTCAGCTGCAAATAGCCGTATTCGTGACACTGACGTAGCAGAAGAATCTGCTGAGTTAACAAAGAATAACGTGTTAATGCAAGCTGGAACATCTGTTCTTGCTCAAGCAAACCAATCAACTGCCTCTGCGGTTCAGTTGTTGCAAAAGACCTTCGGATGATTTTGGCTCTGAAATCATGAAGGCATGGCTCTAGGCCTCTAGCTTAGAATTTTGAACCTACTTAATCGTTTCCTGCTTACCCCGAGAATGGAATACTTCTCGGGGATTTTTTTTTTGTGGCGTCCGCTGCGGACAGTCCTTGCGGGTACGCTGCGGAACTTGGTTGAAGTTCTTTAAAAATATAAAGTACGAAGAGTTCGGCAATTAAAAATCGTCAAGTGCGTTTGTGGCGTGGAGGATGTGGGACATGTTTTTAGAGGTCCTGTATTAAAAATGGAAAAACTGGACTCTAAATTTTATTTTGAGACACCGAAGTGTATCATGACAGAACAAATTGGCTCTAGAGTTCACTGATGAACTCGGTTTAAAGAGTCAAACCCAAAGCGGGCACGGACGCCTTAGCTTAGTCACATGGATGACAACAATCACGGAGGATTGATGATGCAAGGA
>JAEYZS010000040.1 GCA_023427925.1 Pseudomonadota bacterium
ATTAATAGAGCCCTTTAACACAGCTCCAAGACCTTTGATAAACGGAATGTTTTTGACTGCTTCAACCAAAGAGTCTGGTACTTTAAAGCTTCCCATGATCAATACTGCAGAAGGAACCGCTTTTTGAGCAGTGTATTTCATACCTTTAGGTAAGACGATATTTTGTTGATAGTTGTCGTATTCAGAGACCAATTGATCGAAGTCTGCTAAGAATTTTCTATCAGCTTTAAGTTTTTTAAGTGCTTCTTCGGCATCTCTTGAAGCTCTTAAGATTTCTTCAGTTGTTGGTTGAGTGCCAGTTTTTCTGAGAAGTGCACGCAATTGATCTGCCGAGTATCTCTTGATTTCTTGTCTCACCATTTCATCTTGAGTTGGGTAGCGAATGTTTACAGCTCTTTCTAGCCAAGAGATAATGAGTTTCTCGCCATAAACTTGCGCTTCTTCAAAAACAGCTTTGCGAGCAGCATTAAGTTTCAATGCTCTGTAAGGAATCATCACAACCAATTCGCTGCCTTGTCTAAACATTACAACTTGGTTATCAGCTTCATTGTATTGATAAATACCAAGGTCTTGAGGAGTTACTCTCGAGTGTTTTGGTGTTTCTTTTTTTTGTTCAGCTTCAGTCAAAACTTTAACTGATGGATCGTTAGCCCCATTTTGTGCCTTTGGTTTTACAGGTTGATTTGAAACAGTCCCGTCGTTTGCAAGCACAAAACTGTTCGAAGCCATCGCAAGCAAAACCGCGCAAGTCGTTATTAACTTATTCATTATTTCTCCCTCTTAACCGCACCACCGCGGTACTATTTGAAGGAGAAATTTAACCAACAGGACTTCCAAAGGCTAAATATTAGAGTAAAATTGTAAAAACTGGAACTTGCTAAGGTCCAAGACCTTGCTAATTTTACCTTATTTAAGGCTCACAAGAGCTATAAACTTAGGCTATTGTTCATCAGAAACTGGGTTTTCTATTTTTTCTTTTTGTTCGGGAGAAGCTTCGGGCTTTTGCCCTTTCTTGACATCTTTTAAAGAAATGCTGCCTTCAAGTCCTTCTTGGATTTTGTCGCCAGTGAAGGCATTTTTGAGAGCAGAAAGAAATGCGTCCTTTGTCGAAATCGAAAGTTCATTTACTGGTCCATCAATAGCCACCCGAAATGCCACGGTTTTTTCATTGCTTCTGAGGATGAGATTGCCAAGTGCCGTTATAACTTCGTTAAAAAAATGTTTGAAATTAGCAAAGACCTCCTGATTTGCAACGACATCTATACCTTTAAAAAAGGGTTTGATGTAACCATCAACACGAGTTTCTCGCGTTGCCATTTCCGAATATAAACTGAGCGTTCCTCGAGTAAACGTGAGAGGGCCGTAGATTTTAAGGAGATCGTTAATTTGGGTAAGATCGAAGTCTTCCATAATTAAAGACAGATCAAATGCAGGGATTTTAGATAATATATCGAATCGACCTCTGAGATGAATGGAAGTTTTATCTTGAAGCTTAGCTGTGAGATTGATTTCACTATAGGCAGGAGTTTGTACTCTTTCTGTATTATTAATATTGGTTGCTGAAAGATCGACGGCAGCAAGATAAACGTTTATCGGCTTAGCTAAGTCATAATTTCTAAAATGGATTTGAGACTTTTGGATCTTCAGAGATTCAATATCGATCGGGACAAGAGTTATAAAGACGTCTTGCCAATTTACATTTCCTTCAAGTCCTGTTTGTATATTTTCTTTTTGGTTACTGTCGATCAAGTTAATTTGTGCCTGATCGATGATGAGATCGGCGAGTATTCGACCCTTGAAAAGCGCTCGCCAAGCCAAAGAAACATCGACATGTTTAATTGATAGAAGAGGAGTATCGTTTTTAGTTTCTTCTTTTTTTTCGATAACGAAATTTTCAAATTCATATGCTCCTCTCCATAAGGAGAGATCAAAATCAGAGATGTGTCCCTTGTAAGGTGCAATTTTATTGCCGAGGTACCAGTTCACAGCATACTCACCGGCAAGCGGTAGCAAGGCTCGTACAATGACGAGTAATAAAATAGCAATAAAGATCCATTTTTTCATAGTTCATAAGAGTAAACGAAAAAAGAGTGCTGCCAAAGCTCCGATAGTTCTTATGAAGATATTTACTAATTTATTGGCCCTTTCACCTTAAACCATTCACATCTTTGGAAGGATTTGATTCTTCCATTTTTTTGTAAATGTCGGTTTCGGATATAGAAGTGTATTTGTATCTTGTTGAATAGCCTGGATAGAGAGCCATTCTACAATTCAATCTTGGGTATTGAGCTAAAAAAGCCTGAGCAAGAGACATGCAATTTCTATGTTGTCTGTAAGAGCGAGTGCGGCTGCAAGCTTGATTTATGCGATCGTAAAGTGAAATGATATTTTGTGTACACGGTTGCTGGTTGTAAGTATATGTTACGGGTTGTGACGGAGTACCTCCGGTATTGTCGTCGCTGTGTTTACCGCAAGCATTTAAAAAAACAAAAGCGCAAAGTACCATTAATGTAATAAGTAAAAATTCAACTCTTTTCATTTCCATTCTCCCGGAGTTAAAAAACTTCCAGGTTTGTAACTACAATTGACATGCCAACGAAAATTTTAAGCAAAATAGAGTGTAGCGCAGCTGAGTTGAAAGGTTTTCAGCACCGATTAGCACCGGTGTCAGAAGGGCTTTGATGTCTGGGGGAGGGCATTAGACATGGCTATTGGTATTCGCTAAAGGATATGGTTAAGGCATTGCCTTAGGCTCATCTGTTAACTAAGCGTAACATAATATTAGCTATAGCCTAAAATATAAGCATATTTAAAAATTAATATATTTGATCTGAAGTGCGCAAGTGCCTGAAAACACTCGAGGGAGCGTCATAAATAGCTGAAATTATTGATATTTATCCTCGGTGTCATTTTGTCTGCGTTTTGGCGAATTTTATCTACATAGCATGAAAATTTTTTGAGTCAGATCGAAATTTCGAGATCATATTTAACACAATGCGTTTTAAGTTGGAACGTTCGTTGCTCTAGCAGACACGGTCACGATGACGAGAACCTTAAGGAAGTTTTTTTAACCAACCTCTTTGTAAAGGAGAGAAAAATGAAACCTTCTAATAAATATGCAACGATCTTTGCTGTTGTTGCTACACTAACTAGTCCCGCCACATTCGCTGCAAAATCAGATGATTGGTATCCAACAAAATCCAACACATCTGTAACATGGAATGCCTCGGGTTCTGCTGTGTACTCATCCGGAAAGTTCAAAGATACTGTTGATCAGTTTAGAGATTTCAACGACCTTGGTAGTCACATTAGTCTACAAGATGTTCGTGCGAATTTAGATATCATGTCTAAAGCACTTAAAATGCCTATCGGTCTTAGAATCGGACTTGAGCATAATTCTGAAGATTTAAGCGTAGATGCAAGCAGCGATTTAAAATCATTTGCAGATGAAGTCCTTGTAGGTGTAGCACCTCACGATAACGCAATCGTATTATTCGGTCGCGGTAAAGTTCCGTTTGGTGGAGACTCTTCTCGAAGAGCGATTGATAGAAACAACCCCATCCATAGAGCGCTAGAACAAAATGAAAGAAAAGTTATCGCGGTATTAGCGGTTGATCCAAGCTTTATTCAAGCACTTAATAAAATTAAAGGTGTTGATTTGAAATCTGTTGAGATTGCTAAATTCGCAAGTACAACAAACCCCGATGATTTAAAGTTTAATAACAGTTTAGACTCTGAAGCGATTCGTGCAATTGCATTAATTGGTCCTGTACTAACTCAAGCGTCGTACATGAAGGTTAACGGAATTGAAAGACAAATGAGTGTATCTGGTGAAATGGGAGTTTCGACTACAATTACTGGGCCACTGACGTTGTATGCTGAATACTTATCGATTAGAGACAGTCAATCTAATGGTGGTGATTTAAACCTATACACAATGGGCGTTGAAAAAGAATCTTCGACACTATCACGATGGCTAAAGAGACCAACTTCTGCCTTTGTCGAAGCGACAAGAGTAAGCAATAAAACTGATAGATCTGCATCGAACGGAGCTGCGACTGGAATAAAAGTCCAAGCAACTGAACGAATACAATTGGCTGGTGAGTATTCAACTCATGCACCTGGCACTCAAGGTTTAATTGGAGCAGAAAAAGACCCAACTGTTACTGTAAGAGCGACAGTTAAGAGAAAAGGAAAGGCGGCAAGAACCAACTTGTTCCCTTATGCTCGAGCTAAAAAATCTGCTCAGGATGCCGCAGTTGATGCGATGAGAGCAGGTAAATAATTTTATAATCAGAACATAGTAGATCTTTGATCCCCCCTGAAGATCAAAATTTACTAGAGGCCGAAGCGAGTAGCCCGCTTCGGCCTCATTTTTTTTTGAGCTTAACGAATTCTAAATAAAGGACACGATTTCAACAGCTTACGACTAAAATGTGAGCATTTTCGGTAACTCTTTCATACGTTTTTGCCTCTAAAATTAAAAAATATATAAATTCGAAACTCGGATGTTGCTTATTTGCGTTATACGCGACCTAATGATCCCTACTGATTAATGTTGGGTGCAAAATTGTTAGGGGAAATTTGTGATTAAAATCAGTTTGCACATTTTAAGCGCGCTTTTATTGTCATCGCTACCTGCGACGGCTGTTTCTTCGCTTGCTAAGAAGCGCTCGTATGAATGTTATTCAGATCAGACCATCATGGGACGTCAAAAAAGCTATTCGACCTCTTTCCATGAATACACTGCCACAGTGACTGATTTCGAAGGAGACATGGCAAGTCTAATTGCAAAGAAAAATTATATTTTTAACGGTGAAGTGCGGGCCAAAAACTTAACTAACGAGAAAGCTTTTATTAAGAAGGCAAACAAATATCTTATAGTTCAAGGGGCCGAATGGGCACTCGCAATTGCCCCGCAAAAAAAGAGAGCAAGTTTATATAGCACGGACCCCGATATTAACGAGGTCCCCATGTTTTGCTTGTCTCGATAAAAAATTCAAGTCACACTTGATACATGCTTGAAAACTTCAAACACTATTTTTCCAGATGGAAAGAGTCTAAAAACTATAAACACGATTTAGATACTTTGCTTGGGAAAGCTAATCCTCGGGCTCCACTTCATGATCGACTGAATTGGATCGTGGATTTGATGCAATGGGTTCGTCACAAACGACATACTACCGATGATTATTCTGAAATTAAGCATATCAAAGTTCCTACGGCTCGCATTCGGTTTTTGTTGATGGTGCTTGAACGCCATTTAGACTGGAAGGCAAACGTTGCAAAAACTCTTCGATCGATCATCCATGACGTTCCGACGATGGAACTCTTTTCGGAAATTGGTTTGCCTCAAGAGTTCGGCGTCATCGCGGAATTTAAAAATAGATTTTTTAGTAAGATCATGCCCAATCGACCTTTGAGTGAGGGAATGGGGCAACTCTTTTCGGCGCTCTTCCCAGATGAGTATGATGTCGAGTGGTTATCGTCTCTCGATCCGCAGGTGATGAAAAAGGTCATCGACTTGTTCTATTTTCAGGTCAGTGAAGAAGAACGAAACTGGAATAATTTGCAAATTGATATTGAAGAAGCCCTCTTAAGCTTAGTCTCTCAAGTGAGTGCTACGGGTTTAAACTCAACTCTCCGAAAGAGAATGGGGCATACTACAAATTTTAGAGAGATACCTTTTTTTAAGTTGAGCCGAGAATTAGACGGTCTTTTAGCAGCATATGAATCGCATGATAAAGACCTCTTTTTAGATAAAGCAAAAGAGTTTAGGAAACTCATTTGGAACTGCATTCACTCTTTGAGGGAGGTCTACAAACATTTAAATCAATATGGGGTAAGCGTTTCTATTGTCTACCATGTTGAAGTTGCGCAGTCTCGCCTTAAGAGAGTTGATGATCTTGTAGGATTCCTTGGTGCCAGGGATTTGGATGTTGAACTTTTAATGTATTTCCTTATTCAACTTGTTGAGGAGAATCAGGATAGAGAAAGTCTGACTGCTTTGTTTAACCAAAACGCAAGACTCCTCGCTCGGAAGATCGTTGATCGGAGTGCTGAAACGGGTGAACACTACATTACTCGCGATAAAGCAGAATACAAAAAAATGTTCAAAAAAGCTGCAGGCGGAGGAGCTCTCACTGCAGGAACTGTTTATATAAAGTTTTTAATTGTTTCGATTAAGGCTCCGTTATTTATTGAAGGGTTTTTGGCATCTCTTAATTATTCACTGAGCTTCTTAGCAATTCAGTTTAGCGGATTTACACTTGCAACTAAACAGCCTTCCATGACGGCGTCAGCTCTTGCTTCAAAAATGCAGTTTATTGATTCCGGAGAATCCGTAGAAGTTCTCATTGATGAAATCGTGCATCTGATTCGTTCACAGGTCGCAGGAGTACTGGGTAACGTCTGTTTAGTGATTCCTGTGGTTCTAGCAATCGACACAATTGGATTTTATCTTTTTGGAAGTAATTTAGTGGGCGAAGAAAAGGCTGTTAAAATTATTGATTCCACAAACATTCTTGGGCCGACCGTGATTTTTGCAGCGTTCACTGGAGTGCTATTGTGGCTTTCAAGTATTTTTGCAGGGTGGATGGATAACTGGTTTGTCTTTAATAATATGAAGGCGACTATCTCCCACAATCGAAAGCTCAATTTTATTTTTGGTCACGATGCCTGTAAGGTTGTCGGTAGTTTCTTTGAAAAAAACATCTCAGCAATTGCGGCCAGTGTTTCGTTGGGTTTTTTACTTGGATTTATACCAGAGCTTATGAAGTTTTTGGGTCTTGGCTTGGATGTCCGCCACGTCACACTTTCATCAGGGTCTCTGGCCGCGGCAATTCCACATTTTGGTTTTGAAGTTTTTAGAATGAAAGAGTTTTGGTTGGCTGCTTCAGGAATTGCGTTGATCGGTTGCTTGAATTTGGGTGTGAGCTTTGCGCTCGCCTTATTGACGGCGATAAAATCACGAAATATCAAGTCCATCCAAAGAGGTAGCATTTATCGCGCGCTTTGGAATCGCTTTAAGAAAAAACCATTTAGCTTTTTCTATCCCGTAGAAAATAAACTCGTTATTGCAGAAAAGAAAGATTAGTTATTGGTTTGTAAACCAGCGAATAGCAATGGAAGCAAATCCAACAGTTAGAACGCCGCCGGCCAATAAGTTGATATAAAGAAAAGCCATAAACCCAAGTAAGGCTGCAAGTTTACCGTAAGAGATAGCTTTTGCTTTGATTTCTTCGTTCATGACTTTCTCCAGAATGTTATAGGTCAAAACTACAGAGGAACACCTGGAGAGTCAAGCGGAACGAAAACGCTTAATTATTAAGCAGCTGATTGCTCGGAACGCATCTAGGTTCATAGAATGAGTTTTGAGTATTTCTGCGAAAGGTCTTAGCTTGGGCGTCGTTGGTTGGAGTCCAAGACGTAGCTTTAAGTGCAGTAGTAACGTTACTTACAAAATAAGCGTGTTGGTTCCAAACAGGTAAAGTCTTCATCCAAGCTTCCGAAGAACTCGCTTCAAAAACCCGGAGTCCTCTTGAGAGCTCGCCACTGTAATCTGTTGAAACCAAGACGATTTCAGCGGTCCCATTGCCATCAACATCAACAACGATAGGGTTTTCTCTGTGAGTCCCTGAGGGATTGACTATCTCAAAGAGCACATGAAGATCAATATCCGAAGTCATGTGAAAGATTCTAAAATGCGTTTCATCGCTATATAGAATTTCTTGTTTTCCGTCACCATTGAAATCAAACGAAGAAATTCCTGTTGAAAGTGAAGAACAGTCTTGAGTGACGCTGGCTGCAGTTTTGTTCCCTTTGCTATCAAAGATAGTCAGCGATCTTCCTGTAGCAACAGCGATATCAATTTTTCCATCGCCATTAAAGTCGCCTAAAGTCGCAGGGCCTCCCCCGATTATAGGAGTTCCATTTGGTCTACATATTAAGTCAGAATGTTCATATAAGTTTTTTCGAGTGATTTCTTGTCCTGTGATTCCATTTTGAATAATGAGTGTTCCATTTCCGCTGGTGATAATTTCTAATCCCGCATGATCTGGATC
>JAEYZS010000047.1 GCA_023427925.1 Pseudomonadota bacterium
CGCTCTTCAAAAAGAATTGTTGGGTTATATTGGAGTGCTTGGTAAAAACTTGCTGAGTATCCAAGAGCAGGCTACTAAACAACTTCAGGCTTTAAAAAAGCAGCACTCTGACAAGTCGAAAGTCTTAAGAGGAGATGACCTGCTTTCAGACCAAAGACTTGCGCAAGAAATAGTTTCACAAATGGATAGAATGGATATCTCAGAGGAGATTTTCCGATTTAAGGAGCATTTAAAATCGATTAAAAAGCTTTTAGGGTCTAAGGACTTAATTGGAAAAAAGCTTGATTTTTATACGCAAGAGCTACTAAGAGAGATGAATACGATTGGTTCAAAATCTCAGATGTTCAAAATTACTCAATCTGTGGTAGACTCAAAATCAATCATCGAACGCATTAGGGAGCAGTCTCAAAATATCGAGTGATATTTGAGGCCGAGGACTAACACAACAGTAGAAAGTACAGCGGAAAGTCTTATGAGAACAAAGTTATTTGTAGTTACAGCACCAAGCGGAGCAGGGAAATCCTCGCTGTGTGAAAAAGCTATCAAAGACTTTTCCAACCTAGATGACGTGATCACTTATACAACGCGAACCATGCGTCCGGGTGAGTCCGAGGGAAATCCTTATCATTTTGTGAGTATCGAAGAGTTTGAAAAGCTAAAGTCCGAAGGGTTCTTCGTAGAGTATGCAACGGTACATACGAACTTTTACGGTACGCCGAAAAATGTCTTTGAAAAGGCATGGTCTAAAAATCGATACCTCATTATGGATGTGGATGTGCAGGGCGCGGCGACTTTTAGGAAGATCTTCCCACAGGCGACCTATATCTTTATTCAGGCGCCGAGTTTTGACGAGCTGCGCAAAAGACTGCAGAAGCGAGACGGAGTGGAGTCCAAGGATCTAGAGCTCAGACTTTCTAACGCCAAAAAAGAGATGGAGCACGCGCCACTCTTCGAATTTCAGGTTGTGAATGATAATTTCGACAAAGCCTATTCTGAATTCAAAAAAATCATTGAAGACATCATGCAAAAAGGTTAATTGTATCAGCTTGATACAGAGACGTAGTACTTGGATCGAGTACTTAGAAAACTATAGGAGCATTCCGTGGCTAGAATTACCGTAGAAGATTGTTTAGAAAACCTTCCAAATCGATTTGCACTTGTTATGCTTGTTGCAAAAAGAGCTAAGCAACTTATTAAGGGTGGAGCAGCAACTTTATCAGCAAAAGACAATAAAAAGATCGTTTTAGCTTTAAGAGAAGTCGCTCATGGTACTGTAGCTTATGACGGCGTTGATGAAAGACGTGCTTTAAACGAGATCAGCAAAGATCTTAAGAAATAAGATATAAAATACTAAAAACCCTGCTTATCCTATTTATATTTCTGAGGTTTTCTCCGAAGAGGTAATGTATCCTCGAGACAGCTAGAGAAGGGTCCTCAATGGCAGAAAAAGCAGCAGAAAAGCCTGCAGTTCAGATGCAAAACGAAGAGGTGGTTCTAAAACCCATCAAGGTTCTTAACGACCTCTTAGAACGTATTACTTCCTACTATCCCAACGCCGATTTAGAAATGATTAAGAAAGCCTACGAGATGTCTGAAAAGGCTCACGAAGGTCAAATTCGCCGAAGTGGTGAGGCCTATATCTCACATCCGCTCTCTGTAGCTGGCATCCTTACGGAACTCCGTTTAGACATGGAAACAATAGCAACAGGTTTGCTCCATGATACTGTTGAAGATACCACTCTCACTTTAAAAGATATCGAAGTTCATTTTGGAAAAAACGTCGCTGCCCTTGTGGATGGCGTGACCAAGATTTCTCAGATGACATTCAAAAATACGCACGCCAAACAAGCCGAGAATATTCGTAAGATGATGGTTGCAATGGGCAAAGACGTCCGCGTTGTTATCGTAAAGCTTGCAGATCGTCTTCATAATATGAGAACGCTCAGTCATATGCCATATACGAAGCAAGCTCGAATTGCTGAAGAGACAATGGAAATCTACGCTCCCATTGCCCACAGGCTTGGTATCAGTGCATGGAAAGTTGAACTCGAGGATTTATCTCTTCGGTATCTAAAGCCAGACATCTATTATTCTCTTGCTCAAAAAGTTGCGATGAAAAAGCAAGAGCGAGAAAAGTACATTTCTGAAGTAAAAAAAATCTTAAGCGACATAATGAAAAAAGAAGGCCTATCCGTTGAGGTGCAAGGTCGACCAAAACATCTTTTTTCTATTTACAAAAAAATGCAGGATAGAAATATTGAATTTGAGCAAATTCACGATGTTCTCGCCTTCCGAATTGTTGTTGATACAGTAGCTCAGTGCTACGAAGCCCTCGGTATTGTTCACAGCAAATACAGACCGGTTCCTGGTCGATTTAAAGATTTTATTGCCATGGCTAAAACCAACAACTACCAGTCCCTGCACACAACAGTGATTGGGCCAGAAGCTGAAAGAATCGAAGTGCAAATTCGAACACACGAAATGCATGACGTTGCTGAGCGCGGGATCGCGGCTCACTGGAACTATAAGTTGGGTGGAGCGATCGATAAGGCAACCGTAGATAAATTCAATTGGATCAAAGATGTTATAGCGGAGCAATCTGCTGTCGGTGATTCAAGTGAGTTCTTAGAAAATGTAAAAACTGATCTTTTTGACGCCGAGATTTATGTCTTTACTCCAAAAGGAGATGTCTTTGAGCTACCAGAAGGGGCGACACCGCTTGATTTTGCATATGCTATTCACACCAATGTCGGTGCAAAAACAGTCGGTGCAAAAATTGATGGGAGAATGGTTCCCTTAAAGTACCAACTCAAGAATGGTGACACAGTAGAAATTCTAACTTCTCAGACTCAGAAGCCTTCTAAAGATTGGCTAAAAATGTGTGTCACTTCGCGAGCGCAATCCAAGATCCGTAGCTTTATTCGCACAGAGGAAAGAAAACGTGCAGTCGAAATTGGAAAAGAACTTTTAGAAAAAGAGATGCGTGGAAGACAACTTTCACCGGATAAGTATTTTAAAGGTCAAAATTTAGAAAAGATAAAAGAGAAAATGAAAGTTTTAGAACTTGATGAGCTCTTTATGCAAATCGGTTATGGAAAAGTTCTTTCCCACGAAGTTGCAGATCTATTTGCTCCACCAGTAGAGATCAAACCTGAAGCTGAAAAAGAATCTTTCATTCAAAAGGTATTTAAGAGTGCAGCGACCAAACGTAAAAAGTCAGACTCGCTGATTATTGTAGATGGAATGTCAGATCTACTTGTGAGATATGGGAAGTGCTGTCAGCCAATTCCTGGTGATCCGATCATTGGATTTATTTCTAGAGGAAGAGGCGTGACAGTTCACCAAGCATCATGTCCAAAAGTCTTCTCAATGGATCACGACAGACAGGTTGATGTATCATGGAACAATCAATCAGAGTCGGGTGGAATGACAAAGGTGAGAATTGTGTGTCAGGATGCTCCTGGATTATTACAAAAATTAACAGAACCATTCGCTACAAGTGGTGTAAATATCTATAACGCAAAAATCAGAACCAACAAGGATCAAAAAGCGATATGTATCTTTGACGTAAAAGTAAAAGACATCAATCAGCTCCTAACAGTTATTCAAAACCTCCAAAAAATCAAAGGCGTAATCAAAGTAGACCGAGTAAGCCATATCTAAAAGGTGAGCCGCACCTTTTGTCTAGCGTCGCATCACGTAGCTGCCCCCAAAGCTGTCGCTAAGTCTTCATTCCAACGAATTGTGACCTGAAAAAGGAAGCTGGCACCTTTTTTACTGCCTACTTACAGACTGAATCGTCGATACCCTCGAGCGCGTTGTTGACGGCACTGACGAATTCATTGTGAGTTTCTGAGCAAATATCATAAGTATCGCCGCAGGCAGAATTGCTTTCGCCAAGTCTAAAAGATGCACCGGCTTCGATGTTTCTTATGCCCGCACGAGCTTGAGAAACAATCGCGTATGGATAGCGATATACCTGTGCGCACACTCTTCCGGGATTGTTATTAGCTTGATAAAAACAGACCTTAGATTTTTCAGCGATGTTTTTAAGCACGAGTCGTTTAGCCTCGCTTAAACAAAGTCGCACTGGTCGATTTTGAGGATCTTCTGCTGGTACTTCAAAGAATGTTCTATCGACCAATCCAGTCTCTATATCTACATCGTAAGCAAAACGAACAAAGAAGCCATTTTCATCGACATCTTTTTTGATCAATACAAGGTCCGTCGCATCTGCAACGTCAAGCACCGAAGGTTTATGCTCTACGGACCCCTCGAGTGAAGGAGGGCCATCATTGTGATTAACTTTGCCGCAATTTTGGAAGGCAAACATTATTATGGCAACAGCCATACCGCTTAAAAGAAATTTTGTTTTTTGTGCTTCGTTTTTTGCTGGACGGAACAGATTTGTCATTACTTTCCCCTTGAATTGTGAACCATTAATAGTATCGGAATGAAACATCTCAAACTTAAGCGCTTTTTCATTCTGTAAATAACTGAAATAACTATCAAAAATTATTCAAAGACGCCTTGTTCCAAGGCTAATATCGAGCGACCAAAGTCCGATAGGTATTATATGAAAAAGCACTACAGACTTTGTCACCACTGTGAGCACTTGAATTCGGATAGAACTGAGATAGAGCAATGTGCTTGTTGCAAAAGGTATTTTGTAAGATATTTTTTCTGTGACGATTTAAATCAGTTTTTCAGATCAGATATTGAAAATAGACTTCATATTGAGCCTCAAAAATCCAAGCCAATTGTTGGAATTTCATTTGTATGGAGAGACGATTCGGCATAGATTTAGGGCATGTCGGACAAAAAAGTCGTAACTCTTCAGGATATTGAAAAGGCCCAAGAAGTTCTCAATGGATTAATCAAAAAAACGGAACTGGATTATTCCATCAGCAGCTCAAAGCTCATAGGTTCAGAAATCTATCTCAAATTTGAAAATACTCAGCTGACTGGCAGCTTTAAAATCCGTGGCGCTTCAAATAAAATCTATAATTTAACTCAAGAAGAGAAAGCTCGCGGAGTAGTTGCAAGCTCTGCAGGCAACCATGCTCAAGGTGTCGCACTTGCGGCTTCAAGACAAAAAGTAAACTCTAAAATCGTAATGCCGACAAAGGCTCCCATCGTGAAAGTCACGGCTACAAAAAATTACGGCGCTGAAGTTGTGCTTCATGGAGACTACTACGACGAAGCTTTCGAAAAAGCAAAAGAGATCGAAAAGTTCGAAGGAAGAGTCTTTGTTCATCCTTATGATGATCCATATGTGATCGCAGGACAGGGAACGATTGGATTAGAAATTTTAAGAGACCTTCCCGATGTCGATACAGTCATTACACCCATTGGTGGTGGTGGATTGATCAGCGGAATAGCGACGGCGATTAAGGCTTTTAAACCCAATTGCAAAGTTATTGGTGTACAAGCTGAAAGCGTCCAAACCATGGCTCAGTCTTTCAAAAATAAAAAAGTTGTTCCGTGCAAAGACTCCGTGGCGACCATCGCTGATGGTATTGCTGTGAAAGCGGTAACACCATACATTTACGAAAACTACGTTTCTAAACTCGTAGACGATATCGTGACGGTAACAGAAGACGAGCTTGCTGAAAGTATCGTATTCTTAATGGAGCGAGCAAAGGCTGTTGTAGAGGGCTCAGGGGCTGTCAGCTTGGCAGGGGCTAAGAAATTAAAAGGACAACTTGGTAAGAAGACTTGTGTGATTCTCAGTGGTGGAAATATTGACCTTAACATTATCAACAAGGTGATCGAACGAGGTCTTAAGAAAAACGGCAGACTTACACATGTCGCAGTTGCCGTTGATGATGTACCGGGTGTGCTTTCTAAATTAACAAAAGCCATTGCAGATCACAAAGCAAATATCATTCAAGTCATTCACGACAGAACGACAGACGGTCTATTTATGGGCGAGACTTCTATTGAATTTATCCTTGAGACAAGTGGATGGGACCATATTGAAGAGATCAAAAAATCTCTTTCTCATTTCGGGAGGGTGCAATAGTGAAGATTTCTCCGTTTATTCAGAACCTGAAACCCTATGTCGCAGGTAAATCTATCGAAGAAGTTCAAAGAGAATACGGTCTAAAAGAAATAGTAAAACTCGCGAGTAATGAAAATGCTCTTGGGCCAAACCCGAAAGTCATCGAAGCCGCGATGCGGATGCTACCTGAACTTCACAGGTATCCAGATGCTTCATACATTGAAGCTAAAAAGACAATCGCTTCTCACTTTAAAATTCAACCAAACAATATCACGTTAGGGAATGGTTCAAACGAACTCATTGATATGTTGATCCGTGTGTTTTGCGAGCCAAACCAAGATGAAATATTAATTTCTCAAGCTTCGTTTGTCGCTTACAAAGTTTGTGCTCATGTGAATCGTGTGAATGTAACTGAAGTTCCAATGACGTCGAATTTCCAAATGGACATTACGGCTCTAGCAAACGCACTCACTGATAAACACAAGATTATTTTCTTACCAAATCCCAACAACCCTACAGGCATGTATGTCAGCCAAAAAGAACTCGAACCCCTCTTAAGTAAAATCAGAGGTCGCGGTGATGTGCTTTTGGTGTTGGATGAAGCTTACAATGAATTTGTTCGCGCAAAGGATTATCCAAATGCCTTAAATTTGTTCAAAGAGTTTAAAAATGTTGTTGTGCTTAGAACTTTTGCAAAAGTCCACGGACTTGCTGGTTTGCGAATAGGCTTTATGATTGCAGACCCCCACATCGCTGACTTGGTCGAAAGAATCCGTCTGCCGTTTAATGTGAGTACGATTACGGCAGCGACAATTGACGTTGCGCTCAGCGACCAGGAGTATGTAAAAAAATCTCAAGAGTTGGTTTGGCAAGGGCTCGAATACTTTGAATCTGAACTCCAAAAAATGGGATTGGATTTTTGCCCTTCGCAAGGTAACTTTATTTTCTTTGACTTAAAGCGCGACTCGTCTTTAATTTTTT
>JAEYZS010000083.1 GCA_023427925.1 Pseudomonadota bacterium
TTGCAGAAAAATTATTGCGCTGTTTAGTTTCCCATGAAGCAAAACCACTTTCCCCGAGAGGAGTCTGTTCCCACATGATCAAAGATTTACTCAAGTAATCCGCACTCATCACTGCAATCTTTTTTGGATATTTAAAATTGACAGTCACCAAACTACGATCCGTGGTAGTGCGAGATGAACCAACGGAAACAGTGTAAGATTTTGTTGATCCACTAAATGGTGCAAGGAACTGAACAAGTGCAACTCGAATCGAATTATTAGGCCATCGAGCAAGAACCTTTGTAGCTATTGGTACCTCAGTCGATCCGTCTAAGATTCTTAGGTTAGAGAGATTTGTTAGTACTCCTGACTTAAATGGAATTCCGTTACTTACAAGGTCCGTAGGTCCAGTACCACTTGCATAGTTATGCACTGTCATTTGAGTAGTCGTTGTAGAACCACCTCCACAGGCTTCTGCTTGGCAAACTTCGGACAAACTAGGTTTTGGACCTGTACAGTTTGAGTCTGCTACAATTGTATTATCACTTCTCTTACATTGGACAGTTCTTGAACGAGTGCCACTAGTTCCACAAGCAGTCGCACTACATGGTCCCCAATCTCCAACTTCCCAACTGTAACTACAAGTGCCAGTACATGACCTAGATGTCGCTGGTTTTGAACCCGCGCTCGTACAGAGTGAATCAGAGACAACAATATCGTCATTACGTAAACATTGAACAGTTCTTGTCTGAGTTCCATTCACGTTACATTGATTTGCGCTACATTGCCCCCAATCCCCTGTTCTCCATACATAAGTGTAACTACCGTCGCAAGAAGGGGCAGAGCATGATTGCGTCGTTTGGGGTTTTGTTGTTTTACAATTTGATTCCTGCACGATCAGGCCGTCATTTCTAGCGCATTGTACAGTTCGCGATCTAACTCCTACTGTTCCACATGCCGTTGCACTACAAGTGCCATATTCGCCAATTATCCAATCATATGTGTAAGTGTCCTCACCTGTTACTGATAACGTAGAAAGTGTTTGTATATCAGAGCCACAGTTTTGGTGCATAGGCATCAGTAAAGTCAGCATAAAGAACCAAAGTATTCTATTTCTGTTTGCGCGCTTAACCTTAGAACTCAACCATATTTTTAGGTTAAAATTCATACCCATCCCTTTGAAATGATCTGTTTAAATAGATACATCTGTATCGGAATAGGTCGCTAGACTCTCAACTAGAAATTTAATGAATATTCTCAAAAAATAAGCGCCGGCCTAAATTAAACGCCATTTCGAACTGTCTCATAATGAGATTCACAAAAATCGTTGAAATCTTTTTCTACGAGGATGAATTTACCTAGGACCAAATGAGGGGATAGCGCTTACTCATTTTTGCAAACCACCTCGGAGTAGCGTAAAATAGTGAGAGTCGCTTTTAAGAATGTTTAACAGCAAGGAGTATTCATGAAATTCTGTAGAATAATAATGTTATTTTTGTTTCCCGTTTCAGTGATTGCCGCTGATCCCGCTTTTGATGACATTAACGACAGTGATATGACTGAGATTACAAAAGGAATGGGCGCAAACTTTCTACATAATTCAATTATGGGAGCGTCCGAGATGGGAACGTTATTCGGGTTTCAGTTAGGTCTAGTTGCTGCTCAAACTTCTGTTCCTAAAATAAATGATATTGCAAAAGAAAATGCAGGCGCTGAACTTCCTAACCTCTATAACGCTGGTCTTATGGGCGCTATCGGAGTTCCGTTTGGAATTTCAGTTGAGGGCGTATTCGTACCTTCTACAAAAATTGATGGACTTAAATTACAGACAACTTCACTTGCTTTAAAGTGGAACATCAATGATGTAGTTCCGGTCCTTCCAATAAACGTTGCCTTAAGGGGTTTTTATTCTTTAGCAGAATTTTCCTTCGAGCAGACAACCCCAGTCAACACGACTGTAAAAAATGATACTAAGGTATCAGGCATTCAACTTCTTATAAGTCCAATGTTCCCACTCATTGAACCATATGCAGGCATTGGAATCGTTAATGCAGACAACGAACTTACAGGTACCGGGATCTTTGATGCAGGATACACCGTGGGGACATCTGCCTCCAAAAAAGAGTCAGGGACTCAGATCCTCGTCGGTGTAAACGCGAACCTTGTTCTCTTTAAGCTTGGAGCAGAGTATAGCAGAGCGTTTAGCAATGACCGTATCGGGGTTAAGATCGCGTTCGGGTTTTAGTCACCTGTAGGACTCGTTACATTTACCGTTTCTGGTTTATCTATCGGAGGATATTCCATCGCCAAATCGGGCTGTGGATATTGGAGATTGAAATCCTTCGATTTAAACCGAATCGGTCTTCCCTCATCTAAGGACTTCAGAATTCCACGGATCACTCTTATATCTGCTATGCCCTCCTCAAAAGAAGGTTCAGGATCTTTGTTCTGCAATATACAATCTGAAAAGTAACTGATCTCTGGTCCAAATTGATCTGCCTTTTTAAAAGTCTTTTCTTTTTTGACTTTATCTTCTTTATAAACGGTCAAAATACGTTCTGTCGCATACTCGTAGGCTTTTTCAAGGCGCAATCTCCCTTCGGTTCCAACCAATTCAAACGACGAGCAATCGTCTGCACCAAAACTACATGTAAAGCTTGCCAGTCGTTGATTTGGAAATCTCATGATGACGGAAATTGTTTCATCAATCTCTGAAAATCGATCTTCTCCATTATTTGCAGCCATTGCAAAGACCTCGGTTGGTTCTGAGCGGAATAAACCCCGAGCGGCGTTGATGCAATAAATACCAATATCCCATAACGGACCGCCCCCTAAATCAGTTGGGTTCAATCGGATATTTTCGTCATCTTTTACCTGCATCGTAAATGTCGAATTAAATAGTCTCAAATCTCCAAGCGTTTCTTTGTTGCAAGCAATATCGATGGCTTCAAGATTTGATTTTTCGAAGTGCAATCTATAGGCTGTCATAAATTTTAAACTCTTCTCTTCTGCGAGATCTTGAATTCTTCTGCAATCATCAACTGAAAGTGCCAAAGGTTTTTCACACAGTACGTGACAGCCCATTTCTAAAGCTTCGATACAGGCTTTTGTATGCAAATGATTTGGAAGCGCAACGTAGACAACGTCAACGTCAGAATTTTCTAGGCAATAAGGATAATCTTTGTAAGTAAATAGATTTTCCTCTGAAATATTATATGTCTTTGCCAGTTGATCCAGCTTTTCATTGTCTCCTGAAATTAGCATTGTAAGCTCAGCATTTTTTGCATTCTTAAATGCTGGTAATACCGCTGCTTGAGCGATGTGGCCGAGCCCAATGACTGCGAATTTTATCTTCATTGAATTTTCTGATTTTTCACTTTTTGAACTTTCTTTTTTAGACTTACTTGATCCAGACTTTGACTGCGATGATTTTTTCTTTTTCATAGTGTGTCCTTTCAATGAACTTAATGTTGACTTCAAAGTACGATGAACAAGTTCGAAATAAAAGTTTAGATTGTATGTTGTTTTTACTAATTAAACGTCACAATTTACGTTTGCCAAGGGAGCGACGGAATCTTTTAGGAGAGATTCGGAAAATTTGTCACATCTTTTTAAAAAAAATTAAGGTCTCAGTGATCTTTAACGTACTCTTACCGCTGTCATTATTGGCACCTCACTTAGGCCACCAAATGCTTTATTATTTTACTTAAAAAGGAGCTGAATCATTGATCAGCTCTTTTTTGTCTCCAGAACTCTCCGAATATCACAGCAATTGCAGAACTTACGTTTAAGCTTTCCACATTCTGCGTACCAGGAATCTGAATCTGCACCTGCGCTGAACTCATCGCATCTCGAGACAAACCGTCGCCTTCTTCACCAAAAAATAAAATGGCTCTGTCAGGAAATTGTGTTTCATACAGGCTTCTTCCACCATGGCTACTTGTCGTAATGATTGTGTAACCTTCTTTTTTCGCAGCTTTCACTAGTTCCTTAATATTTGAATATAAGACCGGCTCAATATACTCAGCACCACCTTCAGCCGTTCTTTTTGCCGCTCCAGACTGCAAAGTCTTTGGATTATCAAGAGCTATTCCACTTACACCAAAATGAGCGGCGATTCTCATAATTGCTCCTAGATTGTGGGGATTGCCAATATTTTCAAGTGCTAACAATATCGAAGTTTTTTTACCTTTTTCCTTCTTAAACCAATCTTCTATGTTTAATGGCGCATCCACCTGAATGTTAAAACAAACACCCTCGTGATGGTGACTCTGACTAACTCTCTCGATTTCTTCAAGTTCTACAATACGGTATACTTTTTTATCCGCTGCCATCTTTTTCATTAACTCAGAAAATTGTGGCGCTACATTTTTAGTAAAAAACGCACGAATGATTTTATTGTAATTCTTCTTGTAAAACTCTTTACAAGCATTCACTCCGTAAACTCGGGATAGAAGGCTTTCATCCCTTGGCTTTTCTCTCAAATCGAATTGCGGTTTCCGTCCGACGTCAAATCTCTTTGAAGAGGGACGAGAACCCTTTAACTTCGGTTTTTCAACTTTCGACTTTCGTGTGACTTTACTTTTCTTCATTTAGTCTTCTTTTTAACTTTTCTTTGTATGAGTTAAATACCTGTTCGTATTCGCATAATTCTTTTACTAAAGTTGTAGCATATTTTTTAGAGGGCTCAACAAATCGATCGTGCATTGGCTTAACCTGTTTCATAAATTGATTTCTAACCCCCTCCGGAGTTCGCCCTCTTTCTTTAACGTCTCTTTCAAGTCTTCTTTCAAAACGTAGCTCTTCGGGAGTGTCAAAAAAAACAAGATCGTCAAAATGCTTTCTAACATGCTCTTCATGAAATATTAAGATTCCATCGACAATGATGATGGGTTTAGGCTTAATAGTGAGTGTTCTCGCCTCTCTAGAGTGAGTTGCAAAGTCATAGATCGGTATTTCTACACTCAATCCTGTCTTGAGTGCTTCCAACTTTTTACCGAGTAACTCAAAGTCAATACTCTCGGGGTGATCAAAGTTTACGGATCCCCCATCGAAGTCGAATTTTTTTGACTGATCAAAATAGAAATTATCCTGATAAATAATTTCAACAACGCTACCAAGAGAATCATATAAGTCTCTAGCAAAGTAAGTCTTACCAGACCCACTGCCTCCGGCGACTCCTAATACAAATGGTTTATTTCGTTTGGTAGAGTCGGTCACCCGCATCTCCTAAACCCGGAACTAAATAGCCAAGTTCATTAATTTCTTTTTCGATATTGAGAGTAAAGATATCAACATCAGGGTGGAAGTGATGAATACGTTTTTGAGCAAACTCACTCAATAAAATTGTAAGTATTTTGATTTCCTTCACTTCGTAACTCTTTAGTCTATCAATGGCGGCTACCATTGTATCGGCGGTTGATACTAGTGGGTCACACAAGATTGCCATACGCCCCTTAATGTCTTCTGGCATCTTAAAGTAATACTCTACTGTGTTGTTTATGAATTTATCTCTATAGATCCCAATGAAGCCAGCTGAAGCAAATGGGATAACATTCAGTATCGAATCCAACATCGGATTTCCGGCTCTCATAATAGAGACCAGCACTGGAGCTTTGGTGATCCTTTCGACTTTCGTTGCAGCTATTGGAGTTTCAATATCAATTGTCATGAGATCTTTCCATTCTCTCATCGCTTCGTAACCGAGATAAACGCTCACCTCTTTTACGATTTCTCTAAATTCTACAGACTTCGTGTTTTTGTCTCTTAAATACCCGAGCTTATGCTTTAAAAGTGGATGATTGAGTACCGTTACTTTTCCTTCTGCCATAAATTTCCTCTATAAATAAATACTGTTACTAAAATACAGTTCCATCACTTTGAATCATAATTGGAGGGTCGCCACTTGGACGCTTCTCCATCGCCAAGAATCTTCCGGCCCACCAAGTTCCGCCCTCTAAAACTTTTGCAAGAGGAAATTCTTGTGGTGATTTCCCGATAGCCTCTTGAACGGCCTCACCAATTTGGTCCAAAAGATAAACCGTTAATGCTCTCCACTCAATGATAAGCTCAGAGTCCGGAGCCCAAGCTTTTTCTAGATTGTTAGGATCTCTCATAGTAACAAGTCCTGAATCAATTAGGAGTCCGCCGTTTCTATACTCTGCAAGACCTGTCATTCCTTCAACGCCTTCCACATTTACACCGGCCTCTAAGATGGGCTCGATCAGCGAGTATGTCATCCACTGGGATAGTTTATGAAATGGGACAAGAGACTCAAAAGCTCCTTGCGGACCTAGAGCAGAGTGCTGCCAAATATCTCCGAGATTTACTCCGTTGGCCTCAAGTCGACCTGGCCAAATTGGTCCGAGTCCGTCGAGCACAGCCCTTAGAATTCCTGAAGCTGGAATGGTTTTACCGGAACCATATTTTTCGATGAGATAGTCTAAAATATTCCCGGGTCTTCCGTCTTTAAAGATAGTTTTATTTTCTAAAGCCTTGGCCAAATTATTTAAGAGCAGCACACGCCCTTCGACACCGACAAGAGGATTCTGTTCTGTAACTTGAAAAGCGCTTTCGAGATCTTCGGTAGTCAAAGACTTTAATCCTTCTCTATCAGCTCGCAAACTTTTTTTGTCTGAGCTCATAGCTCCAGATAAAAACATATAATAGCTTGCAACGCCTAAACCTTCGGATCTTGAAAAGTGTTTTTCGGTTTCCTTTTCAAAGTATTTCCATTTTGCTCCAGCACCAGCATCTAAAAGTACAGATGTGATTACTAAATCAAGTTTTACTCTTGCCTTTTCAAGAGGATCAAGCTGAGTAAGTTTTTGATCGAGACTTTTTACTCGATCAATTTTATTTTCCCAACTTGCACCCACCTTAAAATGGCCCCAACGAGAGTGAAACGGAATTTCTAGAGTTGGATAATTCTTTTTGATCACACTCAAAACATAATCCACTGTCGACTGAAGTTTTTCTGGATGGTACTCAAAGTGAGTTTGATCCTGAGTTGCCAGATCAAAAATCTTCTTAGTTCTTTCTCTAATTGCTTGCGGAGAAAGTAAAAAATCAATCTGTTGTTGATTCAAACTGAGTTTATTCAATTGGTCTTCCTTTTACCTTCTGGAGTTCGTCTTTGGATTTCACTTTTTCTGGTGTAAAGTACCCCGCTGCTTTCTTTGCTTCGATTTCAACTTGAGCATCTGCAGGGATCAAGCCCTCTGGAATCGAAATTCTATTTACAACTTCAATTCCACTTCCCACGATCGCATCGTACTTCATATTGCTCATCGAATGAAGGTTATGAATCTTCTTAACACCGAAAAAGTGTAAAGAGTCTGGCATCAATTCTTGAAATCTCGCATCTTCAACACCGGCCACACATTGCGTCCTATGGAAGTATGTTGCAGCTGAATCACCGCCTTCTTGTCTTTTTCTAGCGTTATAAACAAGGAACTTTGTGACTTCACCCAACGCGCGCCCCTCTTTACGGAAGTAAATGATAATTCCTACGCCACCTCGTTGCGCAGTCCTTGCAGCATCTTCGATTCCATACATCAAGTAAGGACGACAGGTGCAAATGTCGGACCCAAAAACATCAGAGCCATTACATTCATCGTGTACCCGACATGTGAGCTCAATATCCGGGTTTGCAAGGTCCTCTGGATTTCCAAAAATATACGCAGTTGTACTTCCGATAGGCGGTAAACAAACCTTTAAGTCTCGCCTTGTGATCAGCTCTGGATACATTCCACCCGTTTCATGGAAAAGAATTTTCCTCAACTCACCTTCTTCAATTTTAAGTCTTTTTGCAATACCTGGAAGATACCACACTGGATCTAAGGCAACTTTTGTAACTCTTATGTCTTTATTCTCACGAACGATTTTCCCATCAACTTTGAGTCTTCCCTTATCAATAGCCTCCACGATTTCTGGAATCTGTAAATGGGCTTGGGTCACTGCAATCGTTGGTCGGATGTCATAACCTTGGTCGAAAAGCTTCTTAAAATGAATTTGCGGATCTAATCCCCACGGATCAATGGAAACCATTTTATCAGGATCAAACCACTGAGAGTGAGGTCCGATCTTTGCGGGGCTCTGAGTATTCTCTAGATCTGGTTTGTGCGTTGAAGGAAATTTTCCACTTGCAATGGAAAGCGCTCGATAAACTGTATAACTTCCTCCATGAGTTCCGATCGCGTTTCGAGCTTTAGCATTCGTGCTGGATGCGACAACAGGTCCTCTCACTAAAGGGTCCTTAGCTCCCCACTCAATGGGTAGAGTTTCTTTGTATTTTAGATTGGTATGTGAAGCGAGGATAACGTGACTCGCTCTTTTTTTGAAATCTGTATTCTTATCCATCTTTCCCCCGAAATTTACTTAAGACATCCAGTTGCTATCGCTTTGCAACTCCCACTTTGTAGTGACTTTTTTAATGTTAGACCAAAAATCTAAACTGTAAGGACCTGTGATATCGCCATGGCCGAATTTTGAAGCATTTATACCGCCAAATGAAAATGGCTCTCTCGGAACCGGAACACCTACATTTACACCGATCATTCCTGTTGATGCTTCTCTAGCCACGCGATCGGCAAAGGCTCCGTTTGTTGTAAAGACACTGCAAGCATTTCCGTACTCAACACTATTCTCAATTTTCATTGCTTCAGAAATATCTTTGCAGTGAACTATACTTAAAATTGGTCCAAACAATTCCACAGTGCTCGCTTCCGAATTGGAAGTCACCATATCCAAAATTGTAGGTCCAATCCAATGACCATTTTCCATTCCACTTGGAGCTTTCGCCTTTCTTCCATCTAGCAAAATTTTTGCTCCTGCTTTTTCAGCGCGATCAATAGCGCTATTGAGAAACTCGACCTGCTCTTTGGTGATAATGGCACCCATTGTATTGCCAAGCTCTAAGGAAGTCGCTCTTTGGATTATTTTTTCGATGTGTTTTTGTACGTCTCCAACAGCCAACAATACAGAGGCAGCCATACATCGCTGACCTGCGCAGCCTGTGAATGAATCTGAAATTCCAATTCCACTTAATTCTAAATTTGCATCAGGCAAAAGTACGATGTGGTTTTTTGCTCCACCCAGAGC
>JAEYZS010000098.1 GCA_023427925.1 Pseudomonadota bacterium
ACCCAGTGCTTTAACTCTTCGACACTTTTGATAGTCATATCAGAAGGTTATCTCAGCCACCGTCCATTAGCAAGCGGCATCTTTTTTGCTTTTAATAATGGCTACAGCATGAGAAGAGATAAATTCTCTTTTAGCTGCCAATAATGGGCATAATGCCAAAGCTGAGGACTTTATTTTGGTCAATATTTTAATTACATGCATATTTGCCCAGGTTGCTTTTTTATCAATTGGCTATACTCAACAGTCGATCGAAGGCTTCTCTCCATCGTTAATAGATCCCTCTTTCAAAGGCATTGAAGAAGCCATAAGATCTCCGGACTTCCCTATGAGCGAAGCGGAAGTTCGCGAAACTTTGCGAAATATCGATCACCTTATGCCCACAATGCAATCTGCCTCGGATATTCGTTTTACATGGACCTTAGACAAACTAAATGAGTTTGATCTTTTTAATGAAGCTCTCAAAGTTTCAAAAGGCGTGGATGTATTTACGGCGATGCCACTCATTGAACGACCTTCTCGCCTGAAAGCTTATAACAAGAAGCTCATTAGTATAATTGCGCATGAATATGGACATGCCGTTCTCAATAGAAATCTCCTTTTAGACTCCCCCCACGCCGCAAGATTTTTTGAAGATCTTCAATCCTCGGCCAAAAGGTCCCACAGACGAACTGTGCCAACTCGGCTTCACCAGCATACTTTATTGTTTTTGGCATATCATGAGCTCTTTGCTGACACCTTGGCATTTATGCAGTCTGGTGATCCCAAAGTTATTAAAGCACACCTCGACAAGATATTTGGTCCAGGTATGTTCGGAAATATTTATTATAGGCAATTTCTCTACCCGCCTGCAAAGTCCCACCATAAGCTTTGGAATTCAGAAATGGGGAAACAATCTCTCACAGGCAATTTCAATTATTATGCTCTGTTTTGGCCCGTTCGAACTCAAATTGCAGAGCTTTACAAATCTAAAAAACTTAAACCCCAAGAGATTTTATACTTACTTTATAAAGTGATAATTGAAGAGTCTCGTTCACTGACGCAACCTGATTTTAAAATAGATCCCATGGAGTTAAATAGAAGATTTTCAGAACAAATCACGAAGCGCGCAAAAACTCTAAAAGCAGAGTTCCGAGCTGCAAGTCGCAGCAATAGCCCTGATTTAACCTGCTCAAAGCTTTTTTCAAAACGATAAGAATTTAACGCGATAACAAGTATTTAAGAAATATTACTTAAGGATTTCTTTCATTTTTGAAATACTCTCATACAATCCCACCTCAAGCGCTTCGCAGACCAAGAAATGCCCAATATTGACTTCTTCTAAGAATGGTAAAGCCTTAATGTCTTTTGACGTCTGATAATCTAAACCGTGACCTGCGTGAACATTCATCCCTAATTCATGGCAATAGAGTGCTGCTTCGATCAACTTCATCCACTCTTTTTCTTTCTTTGCGCCTTTGTACTGGACCCAGTGTCCTGTATGAAACTCGCAGGCAAATGCGCCTACTTCTTTGCTCGCAAGGACTTGCTTCTTATCTGGAGCAATAAAGGTAGAAACCTTAATTCCTTTTTTTGAAACTTTTTCGATGACGGTTTTGATTTGCTTTTTCTTTTTAACGACATCAAGCCCGCCTTCCGTCGTCAGCTCTTGTCGCTTTTCAGGAACTAGACAAATGTATGTGGGCTTATGTTTTAGAGCAATCTTTGTCATCGCTTCGGTTGCCGCCATTTCTAGATTCACGGGAATCTTGGCAAACTGACAGATCTCTTTAACATCCTTATCCTGAATGTGACGACGATCCTCTCTTAAATGGATTGTCACCTGATCGGCTCCCGCAAAGGTCGCAATTTCTAGATGCCTGAGGAGATTAGGATAAGAAGTCGTCCCGCCTCGAACCTGCCGAAGTGTCGCGACGTGATCTAAATTTACACCCAGTCGAATTTTAGTCATGTCCCATATATAGATAGAAAACCGGGTCTTGGCTATGATAATCTTAAAAGCATGAATTTTGGTCCACTGGTCCCACAAGAAATCGAAGGCATGGTTAATTTTTTACAGAAGAACAACATCCCTTTTGAAATCCATTTCAATGAGGAAGGAGCTAAGAGTGAGCTCGAATCCTCACCCAGCAATAACCTCCAAGGGACAGAACTGAGAACTAGAACATACTTGGCACAGCATTTTTACATCGAAGTCTCCGACGAATTCCTAATCAACAACCCCAAAATCGAAGGGCAAATCCTAAGGTTCATAACTAAAGACCATTTCGAAGACACTTTGAGAAATGAAGAAGACAACATCATCCCAATCAACGACGAAGAAATATTAAAGAGGAAAAGCATTAGAAAAAAATGGATCCAAAGAGCTTTCGCCCTGGCATTCCTAGCCACAATCCTATACGGAATATTCTCGAGATTATTTTAAGATCAACTCAGAGCTTTCGTTAAAAACGAAGTCATGTCGTCCGCAAACTTATGAATAAGCCGAGCATCCGGCCCCTCAACCAATATTCGAAGCAAAGGCTCAGTCCCAGAGAATCGAACGAAGATTCGCCCTTGGCCCTTGAGCTCTTGAGTGATTTTATCATGAAGATCTTGGTAACCAGGAATTTCTTCAAGAGGCTTTCTTTGCGCAACTCTTACATTCTTAAGGACTTGAGGCATATCGATCATGATTTCATTAAGCTCAGAGAGTTTTTTGTTTTGTCTTTTCATAACAGCTAAAACTTTAAGAGCAGCGATTAAACCGTCACCTGTCGTCGAATGATCTAAGAAAATAATATGACCGGATTGCTCACCACCGATGGAGTGTCCACCGGATCTCATTTCTTGAACAACGTATTTGTCTCCGACATTGGTTTTTATTAATTGAATGCCGTTTGACTTTAATAGTTTTTCCAATCCAAAGTTCGACATTTGAGTTGCGACAACGGTATTATTCTTAAGTGTTCCAAGCTCTTTCATATCAAGAGCACAAATTGCGAGGATATGGTCTCCGTTAACGATATTGCCTTTCTCATCGGACATTATCACACGGTCTGCATCTCCATCCAAAGAGATACCGCAATCGGCTCTATAC
>JAEYZS010000109.1 GCA_023427925.1 Pseudomonadota bacterium
GAGTTTTTTATTCATTTTAAGCCGAAGTACAAGCCCAAGATCGAAAGGCTTTTTTATTATGACTGGAGGCTTTGGACGATACCAGAGCTTACGGATTTGTTAAAAGAGGTTGGGTTTAAAAATCCTATCGTTTACTGGGAAGGTAGCGATTCCGAGGGCGAAGGAAACGGAATTTTCACTCCATCAAAAACAGGAGAGGAGTGCGACTCCTGGATAGCTTATATCGTTGCCGAAAAATAAACCTTAAAGAATTCGCACTCCTCATTTAAAGCAATTGAGTCCTAAGCATGCTAACGTTAAGTCAGACGTCGAGACTGTAACCAATCTCGAATTTGGATGTTCATGGAGTTATGAAGTCTCTCAATTGCTCGATTGAGCCAATCGCGATTTGATGTATCCTCCTCGAGAGGATCGACAACCGTGTTGGCTTCAAAACGTGTTTCGCTACTATTTACTACAATTTTAAAATAAAACTTTCCAAATCTCTTTTTGCATTCAGCAAAGAAATGCGCGTCACTCGGAATTTTACCAATCAAGTCCTCAAGGAGACAATAAGCTTTGATTTTAAAATTTTCCCTCGGCACAAATCCATCCACTCGAAATTTAGAAAATGGAATTACAGTCTTGTCCTTGATTTTTTTCGGGGTAGTTTGAGTAGTAATCATAGTTCCCTCCGTAGTTCACTAAAATAGTAGTTGTACATTAGCTCTATTATCTCAGTTTTGAGCTTACTACGGAGAGTTAATTTCAAATGTGTAGGTATCTAGACACTATGGACTAATATAATTAGTTTTTGACAAATTTTGTGTCAAGCTGAGACTAGGCAGCTGTTGCCGTAGTGTTGAATCGAGCGAGTTGGCCTCTCAGTAGATTGGACATGTTTTCAATGGCTTTTAGTTGCCATCCTCGCTGAGAGACATCTTCTTTTTTTGGATCTAAGATAGTTTGTGCGCTCAGAACGGAGTTTTCTCCGCGAAAGACAATCTGAAAGAAGAACTTGTTCGCAAAATAAGTGCATCGGGCTTCACATTCAAAATCAAAATGAATTTCGTCTCTTAACTCGTTGAGAACTTGATTCGCTTTTTGCTCAAACTCTTTGCGTGGAACAAAGTCAAAAAACTCAAATTGAAGTGACATATTTTTTCTCCCTAATAACGTGCTGGTGTATTGTATAATGGTATCACCGAAAGGTAGAATTTCGTGGAGATTCTAATAGGTTCATCAATATGAGACAATAATACATTCTCATATTGAGACAAGGTTACTTTTTTGAAATAAACTGACTATCTTTTATATAAAATCGGAGTGGCCAATCCTTAGCTTCCTCTGCGTAATCGATCCCAATTCGAGGACGAGCAATAATTTTAGAGGGAGAAATACGAGGGGAATCTTCAATAAAAAGTTGATTTCCGTCGAGAGAAATCCCGTTTTGCTCCTTTGTAATCATGAGCGCCTGCGCAAGCTTTCCAGGCCCGGTTGTAAGATTCTTAATGTTGTCTTGCTTACGAAACTCCTTCATAAGGTTAACGCCTTCCGCGGGCTCGAGAGCTCGAATAAGTACAGCCTCAGGATGAGCAGGCGAGCGTGTGACGACATTAAAGCAGAAATACATACCATAAATAAAATATACGTAAGAGTAGCCTCCATTAAGATACATAGTTTTTAAGCGCTCGGTGATCTTGCCACCATATGAATGACAACCCTTATCGATAAGCCCCAAGTAAGCTTCGGTCTCAGTTATAATCCCAGAAATCCGCTTACCCTTATAAATACGAACAAGCTTTTTACCTAAAAGCTCTTTAGCAACTTTTTCAGTCCCACGTTGATAGAATGATTGAGGAAGTATCATGCTAAATATTGTAAATCATAAACCGTCTTTTTTAAACTTGAGATTTCATCCAATCCAAGTACTGCTTATTCACATTCTCTAGTTTTAAAGTGAGTAAGCAAGGAATCTCATAGGAGTGGTTCGCAAGAACCACTTCCTCGATCAAAGAATATTTTTCTTTAAAACTCTTAAGAACCAAAACACACTCATTAGAAGATTCAACTTTGCCTTCCCAGGCATAAAACGAATTCATTTGAGGAAAGACATTGCTACAAGCAATAAGCTTTTTATCCAAAAGAATCTTAGAAAGCGTTTTAGCCTCCTCCAAATTAGAGGTAGTAATATAAATCAAAACAGGTTCCATATTCCCTCACAAGAAAAAGAAGATAATAAACATATCCTATAACACAAACCAATTAAGGTCTATTTAGGAAAGCTACCAGACAACGAAAGCATAAAAACAGTATTTAACAAACGAGGCCGCTCGCTCTGGAAGTTTAATTTAATAGACCTTAAACCAAGTTCCGCAGCTAAGCGATAACTTGTGCCAAGTACCCTTGGCGCAATTTTCGTCCGTGAGGACTGTCCGCAGGGCAAAAAAAAGGCCCGGAATAAATCCGAGCCCAATTCATTTTGAAGATTAAAAAGAAACTATTTGTTCTCTTCTGCTCTTTTCTTTTGGTAAGCCTTAACCATCTCATCTTGGATAGCTCGAGGAACCGGAGCGTACTTCTCAAATTCCATTGAGAATTGTCCTTTACCTTGAGTCGCAGAGCGAAGGTCAGTTGAGTAACCAAACATTTCTGTCAAAGGAACTTCAGAGTTGATAGTTGTTTCACCGTGTTCTGTTGTAGAACCCATGATAACACCACGTCTTTGGTTCACTTGGCCCATGACCGCACCTTGGAATTCTTCAGGGACAGTGATTTCGACTTTCATGATCGGTTCAAGGATTGAAGGACCAGCTTGCATGTAAGCTTCTCTGATCGCAGCTTGAGCACAAATTCTGAACGCCATTTCAGATGAGTCAACAGGGTGGAATCCACCGTCGTTAACAGTCATTTGAACGCCGATAACTTGAGCGCCAATCAACATACCTTTTTTAAGCTGCTCTTGGAAACCTTTGTCACACGCTGGAACGTATTCACGAGGAATAGAACCACCAACGATTTTATCAACAAACTCATAAGTTCTCTTGTCTTCCGAATCTGTCGGAACAAGAGGAGCCATGATACCGCCAATTTTTGCGTATTGACCAGCACCACCAGTTTGCTTTTTGTGAACAGTAACGAAGTCCACTGGCTTAGATACTGTCTCTCTAAATGCAACCTGTGGCTTTCCGACGATAACTTCTGTATCAAACTCACGCTTCATACGTTCAACGTAAATTTCTAAGTGAAGCTCGCCCATTCCAGAAATAATTGTTTCACCAGATTCTTCATCTCTATGAACTCTAAAAGTAGGATCTTCTTTAGTGAACTTGTTTAGAGCTTTTGAGAAGTTCGCTGTTGCAGTTTTATCTTTTGGAGCAATCGCTAAAGAGATAACTGGGTCAGCAATGTACATAGACTCTAACGTCACGTTCATTTGACCATCAGTGAAAGTGTCCCCTGAAGCACACTCAATACCAAACATCGCAATGATATCACCAGCTGAAGCTGATTCGATATCTTCCATGTCATCAGCATGCATACGAACCAAACGTGGAACTTTAACTTTTTTGCCATCCGCAACGTTAAAGAGCATGTCGCCTTTTTTCACAGTCCCTTGATAAATTCTCATGAACGTTAGCTGTCCATATGGAGATTTTTCAAGTTTAAATGCAAGCATAACAAGAGGCTTTTCTTCGTTTGACTCAAGAACTACTTTTTCTTCTTTTTTATCTACGTTCAACGCAATGTTTTCGATCTCCGTTGGATTTGGAAGATAGTTTCCAACGCCATCAAGGAGAGCTTGGATACCTTTGTTCTTGTATGCAGAACCGTGCATAACAGGGACAAACTTAAGCTCTAAAGTACCTTTTCTGATCGCTTTAGTAAGTTCTTCAGCAGACACTTCTTCTTCCATCAAGAATTTTTCACCAACAGTATCGTCGAAATCTGCAACTGTACCAACGAGTTCAGCTCTCATTGCTTTTGCTTCTTCTTGAAGTTCAGCAGGGATTGGTTTTTCAACCATTTTGTCACCGCTTGGTCCCTCGTAGTAGTAAGCAACCATTTTCACTAGATCAACTTGACCTTCGTGAGCATCTTCAAGGCCAATTGGAATTTGAATCATCGCAGCGTTTAGTTTTAACTTTTCTCTGATTTGAGCGCATACTCTTTTAGGGTTCGCACCAACTCGGTCGCATTTGTTTACAAACGCAATACGTGGAACCTTATAACGCTTCATCTGTCTATCAACTGTCAAAGTTTGAGCTTGAACACCTGATACAGAACAAAGAACTAGAATTGCACCATCTAGAACTCTGAGAGATCTTTCAACTTCAACTGTGAAGTCAACGTGTCCCGGAGTATCAATGATGTTAATTTGGAATTCTTTCCAACGGCAGTAAGTCGCTGCTGACTTAATTGTGATTCCTTTTTCTCTTTCAAGATCCATAGAATCCATAGTCGCACCAACACCATCTTTACCACGAACTTCGTGAATCTGGTGAATACGACCAGTGTAAAATAAAATACGCTCAGTAAGAGTAGTCTTACCCGAGTCAATGTGAGCGGAAATCCCGATGTTGCGAACGAGTTCTAAAGATTGTGCCATTTTTCTCCTGCCTTAAATGGTTAATTAATAATTATATAAAAGTTTTGGTCCTAACTAATGAATCATTATTTTAAGACTTAAAATTCAATTACAAATGTGTGTAAATTTAAAGATTTGTAAAGTAGCATAAGAAGTGAGATTTACAAGCTAAAAATACGTTCCGAGGAGTGCTCCTTGCATAAAAATAAGGCACCAAATTTAAAGCCCCAAAAGGTCTTAAAAGAAGTTTTCGGCCATGATAATTTCAGGGGGGACCAAGAGGCTGTCATTGAATCCATTTTAAAGGGGAATCATAGCCTATGCCTAATGCCAACAGGTATGGGGAAAAGCCTCTGTTTTCAAATCCCTGCACGAATTTTAGGGGGGCTAACCGTCGTGATTTCGCCCCTGATTGCCCTTATGCAAGACCAAGCTCAAAAGGCGAAAGAGCGGGGTTTTAAGGTCTGTGATATTCATTCCTTGTTAGGGAAAGAGGAGCGGCTTAAACGATATAAAAAACTCAAGAATCAGGAGTATGAACTTATCTTTGTGGCGCCAGAACGCTTTAGAAAAGTGGAGTTTAGAGAAGCCTTAGCAGCTAACAAAATCCATCTTTTGGCAATTGACGAAGCCCACTGTATTTCAGAATGGGGCCATGATTTTAGGCCCGACTATACTCGCATTAGAGAAATGCGTGAATTTATAGGGAGCCCAACCACCTTGATGTTAACGGCTACGGCTACCCCTGAAGTTCAGGTGGATATTTTAAAGCAAGTCGGGCTTAAAAAAGATGAGGTCGAAGTTTTTCATTCGGGCATTAAGCGCGAGAACCTGAGCTTGAATGTGGATGCCCTTTATGGAGAAGATCAAAAGATCAAAAGACTTCTTGAAATTTCTCAGCAAACCAAAGGGCCGATAGTTGTGTATTTTTCACTAATCTCTACCCTAGAAAAGGTATCGGATAAAATTGGCAAAACCACGCCTCATTTAAAATACCACGGTCAGCTACCAAGATCCCTTAGAGAAAAAATGCAAAAGAGGTTTATCAGGGAGGACGACCACCTGATATTGGCCACACCGGCATTTGGGTTAGGAATTGATAAACGTGACATTCGTGCTGTTATTCATTTTGAAATGCCAGGTAACATTGAAGCTCTTTATCAAGAAATGGGACGTGCCGGGAGAGACGGTAAGCTCTCTAAATGCCATGTTCTCTACGACGAAGACGATATCAGTATCCAGATGGAATTTCTAAAGTGGGCCCATCCCGATGCGGAATTTATCTCTCGAGTTTACCAGTATTTAAAACAGAATCCTGAAAAATCAAATCAAGAGGGCTTAGACGGAATTCGTGAAAACATGCATTTCTACAATCGCAAAGATTTTAGATTAGAAACCACTTTAAACTTGTTCGATCGCTGGGAAGTAACAAGTGGTGATATCTTAGATAAAAACCTTAAAGTAATCTCTGAACTACCTGAAAGGCTAACGAATCAAAAAATGATTGCAGAACGATTAAAGAATGCGCAAATGAATTTACTTAAACTCATTCAATGGGTAAAAACTTCGAATTGCCGTGCTCTAGAAATATACAAATACTTTGGTTTTAATGATGAGCAAAGATGCGGCATTTGCGACAATTGCAAAGCGGAAACTTAAGAATGACGGACCTTCGTAAATTTTTTCAAGTGACCAACTTTCCAGATCCGATGAGTGCTGCTGAGGATGGCGTCTTGTGCTTTGGTGGTGACTTTGAAGTCGAGCTTCTTTTGGATGCTTACATTCATGGCATTTTCCCGTGGCCTCATGAAGGTTATCCTCTCTTGTGGTTTTCTCCTTTAGAGCGAGGAGTGCTGGATTTTGATGAGCTTCATGTTCCTCAATCGCTCAAAAAACTCATTAAAAAGAATAAATACCATTTCAAAATGAATACTAACTTTCCAGAAGTGATCGACATGTGCTCAAGAGTTCCACGCAAAAACCAACATGGAACATGGATTACAGAAGAAATGAAAGTGGCCTATAAAGAACTTTTTGATCATGGGCACATTCTCTGTATTGAATGCTATAAACAAGACTCCAAAGGTCAGGAGCAACTTGTTGGCGGTCTATATGGGGTCCTTGTTGCTGGAGTTTTTAGCGGAGAAAGTATGTTTGGCTCCGAAAGCAATGTTTCTAAGCTTTGTGTCCTTGAAGCTGTGGAGCGGCTCAAAGGCATCGGACTTACTTGGATGGATATCCAGATGGTGACGCCTGTGATGGAAAGACTCGGTGGTAAATACATTTCAAGAGCTGACTATCAAGAAAGACTCCGAGAGGCTCACAAAATATTTATAGCTATGGATTAGCTTCTTTTGGGGGTGAGGGGGCATATTCGTTTTCAGGAAGGGTAGAAGTTAAATCTCCTAGAGCTTCAGAAATCGTTTTGCCCTCTAATTCTTCGTAGAAGTCTTTGCTCTTAACTCTCAAGTAACGTCCAAGCTCCTCATATCTGTCGATCAACTTTTTGTTTTCAGAAAGAAGATTATAATACTCGTTAACAAGTTCACAATTATAAGACTTTGTAAGTCGAGTAGAACCAGTGTTCGTGGCCTTAAGAGTACTACTCATTGGATGTTCATCATCAACATCATATTTTACTAGGTTGTATCTTTTGGTTTGACCATCGGCTGTTGTAAAAATGTCTACGATTCTAAGGGTAGTGCCATTAAAGTCGAATCGTCCACCGCCTTCTATCATGATAACTGCGCCAGTCTTGATTTGATAGAGCTCGAGGGGAGCAACGCATGCATTATGTTCCCATGAAACATAATATCTCTCGTTACCCGAGAAAGTTTTCTTCACATTGACAGGATAGTAAAGTCGTTTTCTCAATTCCTCTCTATCTAGGATTTGGCTTAACCTTTTAAGCTGAATTGTTTTCCCTTCCTTCTGCAACTGCTCTAATGAATAAACCAGAATCGAGGTAATTAGCTTTCTTGTCTTATCAAGATCTTCCTGACCTGCCTTCATCTCTGCTCGAAGACCTTTGATGTGGTCCACTTGTTGGTAGAGCGTCTCTTCTAGCCGTGCAAATTCTGCTTCAGCCAAGATCTTTTCCGAAAAGAGAATTCCATTGGCGTTCGTAGAAAGCGAAAAGAAAATTGTTAAAAAAACTAAAAGAATTCTATTCATGAATAACTCCATTACAATGAGATATATAAAAAATTTATCAAACAAACACATTTAAAAGAGTTTAGTTTGAGAAGACCCGTAATGGGGAAATATTACTGCAAGGGACTTGCCAAAGTCATAGAGATGAATTCGTGCAGGATAGGCTCCTTGGATTGTCTTAGAGCATTTAAAATTTCTAGGGCAGGAACACCATACGACATTGAGCTCCACATCCTGGAATCATTGTTTTCAATCCAATCCAATACTGTATTTGAAAATTGCAACTCCGAAGCTTTTCGTGTCGAAGTGGCCCAATTGACTCCGATAACCTTACCTGTGCTTTCACTCAAAAGTGCGGCTCCCGAATCACCTCTAGATATTTCGCAAGCATGGACGAAGGAGTAGGCGCTATAGATTTTTGAATCTTCTAGAGACGATAAAAACTTAGGTTTGAAGGTCGAAGTTGCAACTACGCATGTGGGTGAGTTGTCGTAGGTTAATTTTGATGGGAAATTTTTGTGCTCTCCGTATCCAGCGACTACAATTTTGTGACCAGGTTTATATTCGTTTATAAAGTCGAACATTAGAGGTTCGATGCCATCATTTTCTGAGATGCCTATGGTAAAAAAAGTTGTTTCTGTATGTGGAATAGCATTAAGAATCCGCTGACAACGAAAGCGCTTCTTAGCTACCGTAAATTTTCCAGTGGTCTTTTTGCATTCCTTTAAGGTCGACATCACGTGATAGTTAGTCACCATGAGGTGATGATCACCTACTTTACCTAGGTAAAAGGAAGTTCCGGCATTACCATCTCTTACGTTAATTTGCGCGGTTGCAGAGAGGGCTTTTAGGAGGCTATCCGTGGGGACCTTAATTTCGCTATAAGGAAGGCGGCTCCATGTTTCTCCAATTTGATACTGCTTTTTTTCTTTGCGAAGCGCATGTTGGATAATCCCACCCTTTCTTTCGTATGAAAACTCAGCTGTGTCTGCAGAAAGGGCAGTGTTTGAGTACAGGACTAGGCTCAGCCCCAATATAATAGCAAGAATTGAAATAAAACGAAACGAAAGTACCATCCCCCACGCCCCCATGGTAAGGGGCTCGATACTTGTCCCCTCTAAATGATGTAACAGTTATGCGAGTAAAATCGGTTAAATGCTAAAACTAAAAAGTTCAAAGGGTGCTTTCTCAATGGATTTATAGTTTTTATCGAGCTATAAAGATCAATGTGACGAAAAATTTTTACGAATTAACACCAGATGAGGTTTTAAGGGGCGTGGAGTCATTAGGGCTCGTCGCAACGGGAGAGTTTACTCAACTCAATTCCTATGAGAATAGGGTGTTTGAAGTCCGGCTTGAAGAGAACTTTCTAAAAACCGAAAGAATAATTTCTAAATTTTATCGCCCTGGCAGGTGGAGCAAAGAATCCATTTTGGATGAGCATCAATTCCTTTCGGATCTAAAAAATGAAGGCATTGAAGTTGTAGCGCCATATCAGATCGGCACTAATAATCAAACTGTATTTGAACATCAAAATATCTATTTCAGCGTGTTTCCAAAGTTTTACGGTAGGATGCCGCAAGAATTATTAAAAGGGGACTTCCAAAAAATCGGGAGAACCTTAGCTCTAATTCATAATGTGGGATCTAGAAAAAAGGCTCAGCACAGACCTCAAATGACTGCAGATACCTATGGTCATGAGAGCTTAAAAATACTCGAAAATGTTGTCGCAATGGAAATGTGGCCTCGATATAAAAAAGCAGCTTCAGAAATTGTACGATATCTTGAAGAAGGCTTAGAGCCCGAAAAATTTATCCGTATTCACGGCGATTGCCATCGGGGAAATCTATTGAATGACGGCGAGAGATTTTTCTTTGTCGATTTTGATGATTTCTGTAGCGGCCCAGAGGCTCAAGATTTTTGGATGTTGCTCTCCCACGATCAGTTTGATGAAGAGCTTGATGAGATGTTGAGTGGTTACACAGAAATTCGAGACTTTGATGAAGAAAAGATTAATCTCTTTGAACCTCTTAGAGGATTAAGAATCATTCACTATGCGAAATGGATTGCGATGAGATGGTCCGATCCTTCCTTTCCTCGACTCTTTCCGGACTTTGAAAGCTACAGTTACTGGGCGCAAGAAACGGAACAATTGGAGAAAATTGCTTGGAGTCTGTAATTCAGCAACATACTTTTGAAAAAATATATGTGGAG
>JAEYZS010000152.1 GCA_023427925.1 Pseudomonadota bacterium
TTGGATCAACGAGGCTCGCCAATGCACAACCATATTTCTTTTTTAAATCTTCTGCATTGACTTGAGGGCATCTTAATCCAACAGCTACGTCGTTTGTAACAAAAGATCCACCCACTGGGAGACTAGATGTATAAGCAACACTGCCTTGAACATAAATCATAAGGTCTGTAGTGCCGCCACCCATATCAACAACAGCAACGCCGAGTTTTCTTTCATCATCACTCAAGACTGTAAGAGCTGAAGCTAATTGTTGAAGGACAACACCTTTAACATTGAGATTTGCTTTTTCTGCACATTTTAAAATGTTTTGAAGAGCAGATTTGCTTGCAGTCACAATATGAACTTGTGATTCGAGTCTTACTCCAGACATCCCAATTGGATCAGCGATTCCGTCTTGATCATCAAGTTTATATTCTCTTGGGATCACATGGAGAACCTCTCTGTCATGAGGTACTGCAATTGCTTTTGCAGCTTCGAGAACTCTTTGAATGTCTTCTTTTTCAACTTCCTGCTTTCTTAAAGCAACCATGCCTCGCGAATCAAAAGATTTTATGTGGCTACCAGCAACACCTATCCAGATTTCTTCGATTTCAACTCCAGCCATAAGCTCTGCTTCTTCGCGAGCTCTACGAATGGCTTCGGTCGTTGCTTCGATGTTTACAACAACACCTTTTCTCAGTCCGTGTGAAGGAGCTGAACCTACACCGATTATATCTATTGAATTATTTTTTATTGCAGCGATTAGGATACATACTTTCGTTGTACCAATATCTAATGCCGCGATGATTTGTTCGTGACTAGAATTATTAGTCTTTGCATTTGTCTTCAAGCCCTGCTCCTCTGAGTTGTCGTACTATCTTGCACGTTTTGCTAGTTCACGTTCTGCACTTCGTGCAGACACGTGCTTTCGCACTCTTTTACCGATCACATCTTTAACGGTTTACTTAAAACCGGATAAGCTTTAAGTTCTAAGTCACGTTAAACACGGACAGGCTTTTTTAATTGTGGGCTATCACCTCGCTAGCTTACAAATTTTCTAGAGCATTTTTTAGAATTCCCTAAAACCTACGCAAGCTTACTCATCCTTGAAGCGAGTAAGGACCCCTAGTCCTTACTAAAAGGCTAGCGGTGGTTACGCGGCCTGACAAGAACTTTTTTTGAGAAGTTGGAATCAATGACACGGCCTTTCATCTCCGTCGGATCCATGTATTCGATGACCCGAGAGATTCGCTCCGCTTTGATTGGAACATTTTCGGTGTTGATCAACACCAATGCTTTTGAATTTTTCAAAAGAACTTGAAATTCATCATTTCTGAATGGAGATATCTCTGAAATCTCCTTGTAACTGAATGCACCTTCTTCTGGAAGTTCACTCAAAAATTGAAGTGCTTTCCTACGTAAATTTTCACTTTTTGAAAATGCTCTTGAAGATAGGATTGGAGCAAGTGGCGCTTGAGCAATTTCAACGGGAGTTAGAAGTGTAGAATCCACCGCAACAGGCTGGACTTTGGACGGGGTTTTCATAAGGTTTGCGACGATTTTCTTCGGTTCTATTTCAATATGAAGATCACCTGGAAAGCGTCTTGTGATGACAATGTTCTTTACCCAAGGCAATTGCTCAAGTTTATTTTCGATTTCAAAGATATCCAGTTCCCAGAGAGACTGCCCCAAGTATTTTGAAACTTCTTTCTCAAGTTGAGGTTTTACAAATTCAAGATAAGAAAATATTTCTGACTCACTCGTGATACCATCGGCATAGCTATAGTTAATCTTTTCAAGATTAAACAGCGGACTCTTATAGAGCGCATATCCCCCATAAGAAACACCACCTACTAAAACTACCGCAAAAACTATCTTCAACAATCTTTTCACAATTCTATTTTAAACCTGAAATCTATTACGAGGTACTTACATGATCGCTCTAAAGCTACGAACTAGACTTTTTGTCAGGTTCACGACTTCAAACTCATCCTAAGATATTTTTGGTATGGAATAGTATCTTACAGTACTTATAAAAATTGAAATAAGCGTGCTTACATCATTCGCATTAAACTTTTGGTTTAATGAACCGGCCTCGGGCGAATCCGTTTCTTCTTAGAATCCGAGAAGAACCCATTCAGGATGAAGGGAAACACCTTTGTGTTCAAGAACTGTGTCTTGAACATGTTTAATGAGCTGAAGAACATCTGTGGCTTTGGCGTTTCCAAGGTTGATTATGAAGTTTCCGTGTTTTTCTGATACTTGCGCATCACCAATTCTGTAACCTTTAAGACCACACTCTTCTATTAACTTTCCAGATTTGTAACCCGGAGGATTTACAAATACGGAGCCTGCGTTTGGGAATTCAAGTGGCTGTTTGGTATTACGAGCTTTATTGAGGGCTTTCACTCTATCCATGATGGTTTCATCAGGCTGATTTGGCCAAACGAAGCCAACCTTCGTGATAATTCCTGGCTGCCAACCTTTTGATTTACGATATGAAAACTCTAAATCCTTATTCTCGATGCGAACAAGCTCTGTGTCTCTAAGAACTTCTACCCAATTTATGATTTCACAAAATTCACGCGGGCTTATTGTTTGCTCGCCAATCCCTGCGTTCATCACTACACCACCAGCAACATCTCCTGGGAGACCTGCTAGAAATTCGGAAGGTTGAAGTTTATATTTCAAAAATTCTCTTAGTAATAAAGTTTTCGGAGAGCCAGCTTTTGCTTCGATATACACATGATCATTTTCAACAAAGGATTCAATTCCCGTGTATTTTCTCATATTGATGACAAGCCCTTTAACGCCGTCATCACTGACGAGAGTATTTGTACCGCCGCCCATGATTGTTATTTTATGACTATGAAGTTTAGCCCAAACAATTGCGGTCTTCAGCTCTTCGATATTGGTAGGAGAAAAAAAGAACTCTGCATTTCCGCCCACCTTAAGAGAAGTAAAGTTTTTTAAAGAAACATTTTCTTGAAAATCAATCATTCAAAAATCCACTCGCTCTTTAAGAGCCTATGCTAAAAACTTTCTTCCTTGCTTAAATATATCGCCAGCACCCAGAGTGACAAACACTTCCCCGGGCTTAGCTTTTAACATTTTTTCTAGCACATTATCCACGCTACCAATGTACTCACAGTGTGGGTGCTTTATTTCTTCTGAAAGCTTAAGTGAAGTAATACCTTCAATCGGTGCTTCACTCGCAGCATAAATATCTACCAAATAAAGCTCATCACAATCTTCAAAGGACTTCAAGAATTCACTCCAACAAGTTTGCGTACGTGAATATCTATGCGGTTGGAAAGCGACCTTCAACTTTGAATTAGGATATTTTTCTCTAAACGCCTTAAGTACTGCTTTGATTTCTGTCGGATGGTGACCGTAATCATCGTAAATTTCTACACCATTTTTTTCGCCAAGTTTTTGGAATCTTCGATCTACGCCCTGGAATGCTTCTAATCCCTCGATACACTTCGCAGCAGGAATTCCACATTTGTATCCAACAATAAACGCCGCTAAAGCATTGAGAGCATTGTGTTCACCTGGAACTTTCATCGAAAAAGTTCCTAAAGCGTTTTCTTCGTGATGTATCGTGTAGCTGATCAGATCTTTTGTAACATTTTTAACTAAATAGAAATCATTCGACTCATGGAATCCATAAAAAATAATTCTCTTATCGAAGTTTTCAAAGAGTTTTCGCGTTCTAACATCATCACCCATGACAACACAAAAACCATAAAACGGTGTGAGATGAGCAAAGTCTCTAAAAGCTTTTTGAAGGTTATCGAAATTTTTGTAATGATCCATGTGGTCATCATCAATATTTGTAATAATTGAAATCTCTGGAGAGAGTCTTTGAAAGCTTCCGTCACTCTCGTCAGCCTCAGCAATAAGCCACTCACCTTTACCTAAGAAGGCATTGCTCTTAATGAGATCAAGTCTGCCGCCAACAACTA
>JAEYZS010000001.1 GCA_023427925.1 Pseudomonadota bacterium
CTTCGGTATTTTCATGCCTTTTAATGCCTAGACCGCTGGAAGCATTCCCCTGTGGGTCTAAATCAATTAAGAGCACCTTTCTACCAATCTCTGCCAATGCAGCCGAGAGATTGACGGATGTCGTTGTTTTGCCGACGCCACCCTTCTGGTTTGCAATACATATTACTTTTGCCATTTTTGAGTCCTTTCTTGAAGCGATATCGCATTCTTGCTGTCGTACCTTCTGATGACCGTTGCCTATAAACCAGTGACTACTCATTGCCTCTTTCTGATACTCAAGAAGTGTGAATACTCATAATGTTCCACGTGGAACACTCTAGTTCTTTATTAGTTTTACCGAAGAATAGGTGATGTTAACAAGAAAATTTTACTTACTATTATTTATATTTTCATTTTTAACTGCATGCGATAAACCTGATAGCTCTCCCGAGCTAAAAGATCCCGTCTACCAAGATCTAAAACAAGAAGAATCTAGCAAGCAAAAAGAAATCGACGCGAAATTAAAAGAGTATGCGGATATAGAGAAGAATCGAATCAATCTCCTTGATAACGATCCTCAAAAGAAGTTGAACAGACAGGAGTTGTTCCGATTACAAAATGAAATCTCAAAACTCACTCAGATGAAAGAGTATTACAAAGTATCTGCAGAAAGCAGACAAATATACGCCAGAAAACAGTATCTCGAATACTATAAGACGGGAAAAGCCTCCGAGTGGCCACCGAAAGATTTAAAAGAACGCTACGAAACGCAAAAAAAGCTCTCCGAAACCCCGAAACGTTGGTCTCGCGGTGTTGCTAGCAAAAAAGCCCCTAAAAAAGCTGATAAATAGTCAGACTACTGAATTTTTACCGATTTAATTAATACTCGGATACCAAGAGATTCTGGCAACTCGCACTCACAGGCCATATCAGTGTTCCACGTGGAACTTATTTGAGCCGGAAGAGTAGATATTTCGCTGAACCAATCATCAGACTTCAGTGCATAAAGAACACTTCCTTTTTCTAAAACCTTACTTCCTAGCAATAAAGTTCTAGCAAGATTAGAAAGCCCTCTGCTCACCGCAATTACGGGCGACGGAGCAACAAACTTTTCAGGCTGTAAATGCAAAACCTCTAAATTTCCGATTTGGACTCGAGAAATAATATGTTTCAGGAAGTCTGATTTCCTAATATCTTCTTCGATAATCTTAACAGCAATATTTGGATAAAGAATTGCGAACACGACACCGGGGAATCCATTTCCACTCCCAAAATCAAAGATCTCTTTCATCTCCGGATTTTCTTTAACTATAAACTCAGAAGATTTTATTGAATCGTAAAAGTAGAGCAGATCCGCTTGCTTTTCGGTTGAGTTCTGAATGAGGTCTAGAGATTGATTAAATCGCAGAAGCTCAAGTTGAAAAATTCTCAAAGCTCCTACCGTGTCATCTGATAGTTCGGGAAAGTATTGTCGAATTCTCCATTGTGCATCCATTTATCAGCTCCTAGTTGTTTGTTCCCAATTGATGAATCTTTTTTCGCCCTTTAATATGAATCAGTATTGCTTGAATAGCAGAAGGATTAACACCGCTAATCCTTTGCGCTTGACCTATGGTCAAAGGTTTTACTTTTATCAGCTTTTCGATTTCTTCTACGGAAAGGCCTTTAATTTTTGTATAATCTAGATCTTCTTCGAGTTTGTAAGTTTCAAGGCGAGAGGACTGATTGATTAGCTCTTTTTGACGCTTAATATAACCCTCATACTTAACCTCAATTTCGACCGGCTCAAGAATATCGGGGTCTAAACTTAAATTATGGCCCATTGCGTTAATATGTTGTGTGTTCAGTTCTGGTCTTCTTAAAAGCGTATCAAGGTTAGTTGGCTTAAGTAGCGCTTGTGTGCCCAAGCCTACAAGTTTGTCGTTGGTATCTTTGTTTGGATAGATCACGGTGTTTCTTAAATACTCTCTTTGGTCTTTTCTTCTTTGTCGAATCTCTTGAATCCGATCAAAGTCTTGCGATTGCACCAGCCCAATACCATGACCAAGGTCGAGTAAGCGATCAAGCGTATTGTCTTCCCTTAAGACCAGTCTGTGCTCCGCTCGAGAGGTAAACATTCGATACGGCTCCTTGGTACCTTTTGTGACTAGGTCATCTATCAAAACTCCAATGTATGCTTGATCTCGCCTTAAGACTAGCGGACTTTGGTCTGCTAGACTTAAGGCTGCATTTACACCAGCCATAAAACCTTGAGCGGCGGCTTCCTCGTATCCACTAGTTCCGTTGATTTGCCCAGCTAAATATAAGTTCTCAATGGCTCGGGTCTCTAGTGTTGCGCGTATTTGTGTGGGCTCAATAAAGTCATACTCAACTGCATAACCATATCGAGCAAATTTCACATTTTCTAGGCCTCGAATTGTTCGAATAAATTGATCTTGGATCTCTGTAGGCAAGCTTGTCGAAATACCTTGAAGATAAATGTGGTCCGTTGACAGACCTTCTGGCTCTAAAAATGTCTGATGCCGGCCTTTTTCTGCAAATCGAGTAACCTTGTCTTCTATACTAGGGCAGTACCTTGGCCCACTGCCCTCGATAACACCGCAGTAGATCGGAGATTTATCCAGATTTTCACGAATGATCTCGTGAGTTCTTTCTGTTGTATGAGAAAGGTAACAATCTACCTGGGGTAATCTGTATTCTTTTTTTGATTTGAAACTAAAAGGGTAAAATCCTTCATCTCCTCTTTGAGGCTCCATTACCGAAAAGTCAATGGAGTCTCTTAGTAGTCTTGGAGGAGTGCCGGTTTTTAATCTAAATACATTAAAACCAAAACTTTTTAACTGATCAGAAAGTCCCACTGTTGCGGTGTCACCCACTCTGCCGCCAGATTCTTGCTTAAGCCCCACATGCATAACCGCATTCATGAATGTGCCTGTCGTGAGAATTACTTTCTTTGCAAATATTTTTGAACCATCCTGAACGACGATACCCAAACACTTTGATCCCTCAAGAATCAGTGACTTTGCCTCTCCTTGAAAAAGAGAGAGGTTTTTTTGATTCTTAAGAGTGTTAATCATGTAGGAAACATAGAGATCTTTATCACATTGTGCTCTGGAGCCACGAACTGCAGGGCCCTTTGTAGCATTTAATCTTTTGAATTGAATACAAGATGCATCTGTTGCAGAAGCCATCTCTCCGCCGAGTGCATCTATCTCTCTCACCATATGGCCTTTTGCAAGTCCGCCGATTGCAGGATTACAACTCATAAATCCAATGCGCTCAAGATTGGTCGTAACAACAAGAGTATTTTTCCCAAGCCTCGCGCTTGAGAGTGCGGCCTCAATACCTGCGTGGCCCGCTCCAACAACTATAATGTCATAATCAAACTTAATAGACATTTATACCTTTTTCTAAAAAACACATTCGTCGTTAAGAAATTGTCCTACTTACCAATACAAAATTCTTGAAAAACTTTAGCCATAACTTGGTCATCAAGTTTTTCTCCTAATAACTCAAAACTGCACTCAAGCGCATCTCGAAGCTCAAACGCAATGAATTCACTTGATGCTCGAGCAATTGCTAGATCCTTGGCTCTTGTCAGACACTGATTCATTTTCTCTAAGAGTTCGAATTGGCGAGCCTTTAATACAACGGCTGAACTTTCATGAAACGAGTTTCCAATTTTTTGTTCTAAAAGTTTTAAAACACTCTCTATAGTTTCCGGAACTTTTGCGCTCACCATAAACACTTCATTATCGGTGTAATTCTTTATTTTATGTGTGAAGTTTTGGTTAACATTTGTGATGTCGACTTTATTCCCCAAAATGCTCGTTTTGTTTTTATATTTTTCAAATATCTCTGGATCTAGCTCTGGCTTTTCTAAAGTTGTGTCTACGACATAAAAAATATGATCCGCCTCTTTAAGCTGATCTTTTGTTTTTTGTATACCCAATTTTTCTACAATATCCTGAGTGTCATGAAGGCCGGCTGTGTCGACAAACTTAACTTTAACGCCCGCAAGAACCACAAAGCCTTCTAAAATATCTCGAGTTGTTCCGGCGATCTCTGTCACAATAGCTTTATCACTCTTTATAAACTGATTAAATAGGCTCGATTTTCCTGCGTTCGGTTCGCCCGCAAGCACTACAGTATAACTGTCAGTAATGACTTTACCTTTTTTGTAAGAATCTAAAAGGCTAGAGTTCAGTTCAAAAAGTTCAGAGACTTTTTCTTTAATTTGGTCGTGCTCGATTGTTTGAAGGTCTTCCATCGCAAAATCAATACTTGCTTCAAGGTGGGCAAGTAGCCACGTTGCTTTGTGCTTGAGTTCAGATATTCGCTGACTTAGATCACCTTTTAGTTGTCGCAATGAAACTTCGGCCGCTTTCTTTGAATCACTCTGAATAAGTGTTAAAATGCTTTCTGCTTGAATAAGATCAATACGACCAGACATAAATGCACGGAAAGTAAATTCACCTTTTTCTGCGTGTCGACAGCCTGAAAGAATAAGATTCTGTACTATTTCTTCTGAAATTATTGGACTTCCATGGCAAGAAATCTCAAGAGTTTCATCACCTGTAAAAGATTTGCCAGAAGCAAAATATGTGATGACTGCCTCGTCTATTTGTTTTGATTTATCAAAGGAATATATATTAGAAAAATACGCTCTATGGGATTCAAGTGTTTCAGGAAGATTTGTGAGCTTGCGACAGAACTCGGTAGATCGAGGACCGCTGATTCGCACTACACTAATCCCGCCGTGACCAGAGGGAGTAGCTATAGCGCAAATTGTATCCTCAATCTTATAGTTAAGCATCCGCTCTTTTTGAACCTTCAGATCTTTCCCCTTTAGCTGGGTAGATCTTAATCTTTTTAAAGTGTCCTTCTCCTACAGATCTGCTTTTCACGCGGCCATCTTCTGCAAGATATTGGTGAATTACTTTTCTGTCTTTTGGAGGAAGTGCTCTAAAGTACACTGATTTGTTTTTATCAATAGCGATTTTTTTAAGTTTATCTGCAAGCTTGATTAGCTCTTCGCTTGCTTCTTTTCTAAAGCCATTTGAGTCACAAAGAACGTTGATCTTTTGCTCTGGCAATTGGTGTTGTAGCACTCTTTTCAGATAAAGTTGGAAAGCATCTAAAAGTTGGCCTTCCTTATCAATTAAATTTTCTTGGTCATTTCCGAAAATTTCGACTTCGATATTTCCATCGTCATCCGAATTAAGATCATAAGATAAATCAAAGTTTGCTCTTCCAAAGATACCATCTAATGTATCTTCGATGATTTGGATCGCGCCTTCGTTTGCTGATTCCTTCTTTGATCCAAAAAGTTTATTAAGTATTCCCATTTCTCCTCCTACAGAGATTAAACTTTGTTCTTCTCAATATTAATTGAGCTTCGTTACCACTCCAACTTCACTGTCCGACTTCTTTTCTTTCATAATCATATACTGCTGTATAATCCCAAACAGAGTACTGACAAATATATATAATGTCAGACCGCTGGGTAGCGAAATCATCATTAAAGAAAAAATCACAGGCATGATCTGCATAGCTTTTGCCTGGGCCGGATCCATAGTCGTTGGTGTAATTTTTTGCTGAATATACATAGTGATCCCCATCAAGACTGGAAGAACATAAAAAGGATCTTTTAAGCTCAAATCCTTAATCCAGAACATAAATGGAGCTTGATAAAGCTCAATACTTTGAGCAAGTACGTTATATAAAGCAATAAAAATAGGAAGTTGTAAAAGCATTGGCAAGCACCCGCCGAGTGGGTTCACCTTTTCTCGTTTCATGAGCGCCATTGTTTCCATTTGAAGCTGACGAGGATCTTTCTTGTATCTTTCTTTAAGTGCTTTTAGCTGAGGCTGTATAACCTGCATTTTTTTCATAGAGCGATACGAAGAAATGTTTAGAGGCAGCAAAAGCATCCGAATAATCAAGGTAACGATGATGATTGCTAGTCCATAATTTCCAACGCCAGCATAAAGAAGCTTGAGCAACATAAGGATCGGCTTTGCAATGATTGCAAAAATACCAAAGTTGATAGTGTCAGAAAGCCTTGGATCAACTTGCTCTAAGAGCTTTACTTCTTTTGGGCCAATAAAAATCGTAGATTCGAATTTTTTTACTGTCCCTGTTTCTTGAGTGTATTTAAGGGATCCAATCGCAACACCCTTTTCCATGTCGTGCTTTGCGCTGAATGTGGGCGCCACATCAGATTTATCGATAATTGCTGACGTGAAATAGTGTTTTCCGATGGAAGCGATTGCTACATTTTTAAAGTCTTCATCAAAGATCTTGCTCTCACTGACATCGATGTCTTTCCTATCCGACTGCCCTCCGTGAAAAACGAAGACGGATTCAAAATCAAAAGAAGGCATTAAGAATGAACTTTTCTTGTCCTTAATAACCTCTTCTATTAAAAACGATTCAACTGTATTCGGAGTTGCACTGGTTTCTAGAGTCGATTTCACAGTGTATCTTGTGGGATCAACTTCTAAGGTTTTAACAATTGTCATCTCAGCTAAACGTGCTGTTCCTTTGAAGTTCGTTTCAGATACTTTTTCAAGATTAAAATATACTGTCTCTCCGTTTATTTTTGTTTCATTGAGATAGGCTTCATTGCTTGAGCTAGCGAGAACCACTATATTGTTAGCTCTATCTTTAAATTGATTAAGCTTAATATTTTTTAAACCCATGCCGCGAGAAGAGATTTCGAAGTCAAATGTTTCGCTAGTGAAAACAACGACGTCTTCCTTATTTGTTGCGGCTGCTACTGTGGCTTGCGGAGCTGGAGTTGATTCCTCTGTTTTTTCTTTTGTAGGAATTGTATCTAAGGATTTTTCTACTTGTTGAACTGTTGGAGGATACTTTTTAGAAAGGTAGGCTTGCCATCCTAGAATACTCGCAAAAACCAGAGCAATTGCTATAAGTGTTCTTGGATCAAAGAAGCTATTATTATTGTTGTTCATTCCTAGGCCTTCCTTATAAGCGTTTATTTTCCGGTACCGGATCAAACCCGTAGGGTCCTTTCGGTCTACATTTCAAGATTCTTATTATTGTTAGCTTTGTGGCTACTAAAGCATTGTGTTTTTGAAATGCTTCCATTCCATAACAAGAGCAAGTTGGATAGAATCGACAAGCTCCTCCTAATATAGGTGAAAGAGAAACTTGGTAGCCACGAATCAAAAAGAGCGCGACAAGTTTAAAGCCGCTATTTAATTTTTTTAACAGCAAATTCAAGTTCATCTTTGAATTCTTGGAATTTAAGGTTTTTAAAATAATTTGCATTTCCACTTGCTCTGATAATTACATTTACATCGAAGTGTTTAGAGGGATGAAGTTTTCTTTCTCTAAAGTATTCCCGACACCATCTTTTAATTTTGTTACGAAGGACTGACCCACCAATTTTGCCTGGAATGACCCAGCCAAAACGATTTTGATTTTCTTCATTCTCAAGGTAACTGAGAATTAGCCAATCGTTGGGATAAATTCTTTTTCCCTTTTTTTTTAAAAGTTCGAAGTCGTGACTACGACGTAGTGTCTGGATATTATTTGCCACCCGCAGAAACCGCTAATTTTTTTCTTCCTCTTGCTCTTCTAGAAGCTAGAACTTTTTTACCACCTTTTGTGGCCATACGAGCTCTGAATCCGTGTGTTTTCTTACGACGTTTTTTGCTTGGTTGATACGTCCTTTTCATATTCTCCTCCGATTATGGTCTAAGTAGACGAAGTTTATACAATATCTGCTTGAGATATTTAAGTTTTTTTAAGTCTAATACCTAAAAAGTTTTGCCTTTCGGACAATAATTTCCAGGGATAGAATCATGACGCGCCTATACCTGTCAAGATGTTGAACTTTTATGCATTAATTGCGTTGAATAAACGACTAAAAATTGCTAAATCGGGTGACGCTAATGGGAATCTAAGGTACCTGTTCTTGTTATAATTTTGGGGGCAAAATTTGGAATCTCATATTTGGGAATCAGTAAAACAGAATATCAAGGTTAAAAATCCGAATAACACCTACCTAGAAACTTGGTTTGACCCTATTCAGTTGTTGGATACGGAAGAAAGCCATAAGGGTACTGTGTTTAAGTTGGGCGTACCTACGGATTTCCATAAATATTGGATATCAGAGAACTTTTTAGATAGAATTTGTCAAGAAATCTCGTCTGTCGTACAAAAACCATTTCAAATTCAGCTTGTCGTTGCGCCCGAATTAGAAAAACCTCCAGAAGAGTCTACTCAACCAAGCTCTTTGGTACCTATAAGCCCTCAAGCGCCTGTTGTTCCTGACCAAGATGTTGGATATTCAGCTCTTGGTAAGACTTTGAGACAAGTACTCAATACTGAGTACACGTTTTCAACATTCGTTGTGGGTCGAAATAATGAATTTGCTCATGCGGCTTGCTACAATGTCGCTAAAAATCCTGGCGGCGGTTACAATCCACTCTTTATTTGTGGACCGACTGGTATGGGTAAAACGCATTTATTAAATGCCGTTGGAAACCATATTCAAGAGAGTTTTCCACAGCTTAAGATCCGATATGTGTCTACAGAAGCCTTCCTTAACGAGTTTGTTTCTGGAATTCGCCGTGGTGAAATGGCAAAACTTCGTAAGAAATATAGAGATGATTGTGATGTCCTATTATTAGATGACATTCAAGTTCTAGGACGTGGAGAAGCGTTTCAAGAAGAATTCTTCCATACACTAAACTCGTTCTTTGATCGCGGAAGACAAGTGGTTGTCGCAAGTGATCGAATGCCTAGAGATATTACCGGTCTTGAGGATCGAATCCGAACTCGTCTCGAATGGGGTCTTATTGCGGATATTCAAATGCCTGATGTGGAAACTAGAGTGGCTATCCTGAGATATAAAGCCGAGAAAAAAGGTCTTCAAGTTCCTGATGATGTAGTGAACTTTATTGCAAGAATATCAAAACGATCAATTCGTGAGTTAGAAGGTAATCTAAATAAAGTGAAAATGTTCACTGAATTAAGGGCTTTACCTATTAGCCTTGATTTGGCTAAGCACATTTTGGCTAGTCATTCCTCAGAATCTCAGCAACTCACAGTAGAGGATATTCAAAAACTTGTGAGTGATCATTTCCAAATTAAAATTTCTGATTTGAAGTCTGCAAATAGATCCAAACCAATTGTTGTTGCAAGACAGGTTGCTATGTATTTAGTCAAAACATACTTAGAAAAATCTTTGATTGATATAGGAAGAGCGTTTGGAGGCCGTGATCATACCACAGTTATTAGCGCACTGAGACGTATCGAAGAACTACAAGAAAAAGATTCCGATTTACATAAGGATATCGAAGATTTATGTAGGAAAATCCACAATACCACAGGAGTGTGAATGTGAATTGTGGATACACGATGTGGAAAAGAAGTAGATAATGTGGGGATCATTTTTAACCCACAAAAATTGGAAAGTTTGAAGTCTACATATAGATCAGTTTATCCACGCCGAATGTTAAGTATTTTTAGTGATTTATGTCCGGTTTTTAGTTATCAACGGACCTACTACTACTACTAGTTTTATATATAGATATTAATAGTTAATTAGAAAGACATTTTAGGAATTAAGAAGTTTTAAAAAATAAATGCCTAAAATAAGGGAAAGATAAATGGAATTAAAAATTAAAAAGTCAGACTTACTCGATCTTGTTGGCAAAACACAAAACATTGTTGAGAAAAGAAACACGATGCCCATATTAGTTAACGTCTTACTTGAGGCAAAAGATGATAAGCTAAAAGTTTACGCAACGGATTTAGAGGTAAGTCTAACCGATGAAGTTCCATGCAAAATAACATCGCCTGGAAAAGTTGCAGTGGACGCAAAACAACTTTTCCAAATTGTAAAAGAACTTAACGATGACGGAGTGATCCAACTTAAAAGTAAAGACAACAACTGGTTATTGATTCAACAAGGGAAAGCACTTTTTAATTTGGTAGGAAAAAATCCAGAAGAATATCCAATCTTCCCAACTTACACTTCAGATAATTTTGTAAAAATAAAGTCTTCTACTTTAAAAGAAATGATTGAGAAAACTATCTACAGTGTTTCTACAGATGAAACACGTTATCACTTAAATGGAGTTTTCTTTGAACAAATTAAAAACGGAAATTCATTTCAATACAGAATGGTAGCAACAGATGGTCACAGACTTTCTCTTGTTGATAGAGAAACAGGATTTGAAACAGACGGAAGTGTGAAGTTTGAAAAAGGAGTTATTATTCCAAGAAAAGGACTTTCTGAAATTTCAAAAATTCTTTAAACGACGATGGAAGATGTTGAGTTTACTGTGGAAGGTCCACAACTCATTCTTAAAAATAATTCCACAGTATTGATGATCAGATTGATTGAAGGAAAATATCCAAACTTCCTTCAACTGATTCCAAAATCTTTATCTCGCCATATTGTTGCTTCTCGACATGAACTTATCCAAAGCTTAAAAAGAGTGTCACTATTATCGAATAAAAAATCTAAAGGTATTACGGTAACACTTTCTCACGGAGTGATGTCCATCACTACAAACAACCCAGAGTTAGGTGATGCTAAAGAAGAAATCCAAGTGAACTACGATGGTGAAGAAATCAAGATTGGGTTTAATGCTCGATACCTTTTAGATATACTTAATAGCTTTAACGAAGATGAAGTTGAGATTGAGTTAAACGATCAATTATCCCCAGGATTATTCAGACCTAAACAAGATAACAAATACACTTGTATTGTTATGCCGATGAGAATCTAATTTTTTTAGATTCTCTAAAACACGAAAGTGGATTTAGATTGCACTTAAAAAACTTAAGTCTTTTTAATTTTAGAAATATACGAGAACAAAATCTAGAATTTAAATCTCATGTCGTTGTCTTTAAGGGAATGAATGGGCAAGGCAAAACCAATCTAGTCGAGTCTATCTATTTTCTTTCCAAAGGAAAAAGCTTTCGCACATCTGATATTCATCATTTGGTGAAAAATGAAACTAACGAAGGAACCCGAGTCTTTGCGACGGCAGAGCAGAATTCAACTCAGCTTGAAATCGAATCTAAAATTATCAATGAAGCTAAAACTCAAAGTCTGAACGGTAAAAAAACAAACTCTCTAAAAATATTCAAAAATTTTCCTGTAATTTTATTTTCTCCTGAGAGTCTTTCAGCAATCAAGGATGGACCTGAAGCAAGAAGAAACCTAATCGATGAAACCTTGATTTTAGAGAGCGAAAGTAACCTAAAAACGATTCAAAACTTTCGAAAAATTCTAAAAACTAAAAACCACGTTCTAAGACAGTTTAAACAAGGTCGATATACACAAAATCAAGTGAAAGATCTCTTGGTGGGAATCAATCCAGTCTTTCATGAACACGCTACGGAACTAACAAATGCGCGGATTTCTCTTTTAAAAAATGTCCACAATCTCAATCAACAATCGTTGATGGAAATTATAGGCAAAAATGTGGATATTGCTGTGAACTATGTGATTAAGTCAGACGAGAAAGAAAACTCAGCTGATTTTGTCTCTAATACATTGCGTAAAGAACTAGAGGAAAAAGTGCTAATTGAGATGGCAGCAGGAACTTCTTTATACGGGCCTCATAAGCACGACGTGGTTTTTGAATACGGGAGCATGGATAGCCGATTTTATTGTTCGCAGGGGCAGCAGAGAGCGCTTATTTTAGCGTTTAAATTCACCCAAATCTTGTATCATCACGCGATTTATGGTTATTATCCTATATTGATTCTTGACGATGTTTTGTCGGAATTTGATAGGGAAAAAAGATCGTTTCTCATACGGTTTTTAAATAAGAACGAAGCGCAAACTTTCCTAACAACAACAGACATTGATGATGCGTTAGATTTATCGCATTTAGATGTGTCTGTTTTGAATGTGAGTGAGGGAGCAGTGAGTTCTTAATTTTTAATTATGAGTAACGTACAAAGATCATGGAGATCGTGTGACGAATGTGACGAATACATCTTACGATGCGGGTTCGATTAAAGTTCTTGAAGGATTAGAAGCAGTTAGAAAAAGACCAGGGATGTACATTGGTGACACTGGTAATCGCGGCTTTCATCATCTCGTTTATGAAATTGTAGATAACTCGGTTGACGAACATCTTGCGGGTTTTTGTAAGCACATCAATATCACAATTCATGCCGATGATTCCATTACGGTGGAAGATGACGGCAGAGGTATTCCCGTTGCAGCCCATGACAAAGGTAAATCAGCCCTTGAGATTGTAATGACCGTTCTCCACGCAGGTGGAAAATTCGACGGCTCTAGCTACAAAGTTTCTGGTGGTCTACATGGAGTTGGTGCGTCAGTAGTAAACGCCTTATCTGAAAAGTGTTCTGTAGAAGTCAAAAGAGATGGAAAAATCTGGAAACAATCTTACGAAAAAGGCATTCCTCAAGGAAGTATTCAAGAAACAGGCAAGACTGATAAAAGTGGAACAAAGACAACTTTTAAACCAGACAGAACAATTTTCAAAGACGAAGGCCTCACATATAATTTTGATATTCTTGCAAATAGAATTCGTGAAGTTGCCTTTCTAAATGCAGGCCTATACTTTTCTTTGGACGACGAAAGAACAGGAAAGAAACAAGAGTTCCAATATGCAAGAGGAATTGTTGAGTTCGTCGAATATATGAACTCTACGAAGAAAGCAGTAAACTCTGAAGTTGTGTACTTTAAAGGTGAAAAAGAATCTGTAGAAATAGAAATCGCTCTTCAATGGAACGAATCCTATACTGAATCGATCTATTCCTACTGTAATAATATTAATACTATCGAAGGTGGAACACATCTTGTTGGTTTAAGAGCTGCGCTTACTAGAACAATTAATTCCTATGCATCTGGTAAAAATCTTTTAAAAAACCTCGATACAAATCTTGAAGGCGAGGACATTCGCGAAGGTTTGGCAGGCGTCGTGAGCGTGAAAGTTCACGAGCCACAATTTGAAGGACAAACAAAAACAAAACTCGGTAATACCGAAGTAAAAGGATACGTTGAACAACTCGTAAACGATAAGTTAATGGATTGGTTAGAGCGCAATCCAGCTCAAGCAAAAGTTATTGTAAATAAAGGCGTCGAAGCTGCTCGCGCAAGATTAGCAGCTAGAAAAGCAAAAGAATTAGCTAGAAGAAAGACCGCACTTGATGGCGGTGCCCTTCCAGGGAAAATGGCAGATTGCCAAGAAAGAGATCCGGCACTTTGTGAATTGTATTTGGTTGAGGGAGACTCTGCGGGTGGCTCTGCAAAGCAAGGAAGAGACAGAAAAACGCAAGCGGTTCTACCACTTAAAGGTAAAATCCTAAACGTAGAAAAAGCACGTTTTGATAAAATGCTAGGAAACGAAGAAATCAAAATGATGATTTCAGCTACAGGGGTAGGTGTTGGTCCGGACAACATCACAAACATTGATAAATTAAGATATCATAAAATTGTTATCATGACAGATGCGGACGTAGATGGATCGCATATTAGAACACTTCTTTTGACGTTCTTTTATCGTCAAATGCCGTTGGTATTAGAAAAGGGCCATATCTATAT
>JAEYZS010000004.1 GCA_023427925.1 Pseudomonadota bacterium
CCTTATAAGCATGGGCACGATTCATTAGACCCTTAGGGGAGAAGCAAGCCAAAATCCAAAATATTTCAAAAACCTCTGGTACATCCGACTGTCTATATATAACTGTCTTTTTCGGATCAAGACCTGCTGCAATCCAAGAGGCCGCAACATCATAAGTTAATTCCTTTAAAACTTTAGGATCAGGAATGGTTGTCAAAGCATGATAGTCGGCGATAAAAAATAGTGATTTCTGATAATTGCTCGCGAGAGTTAAAGCCGGCCTCATAGCCCCAATATAATTGCCGAGATGGATTTTCCCTGTGGGTTTAACTCCCGTTAGAACGACTTTATTTTCCGCCATAACCCCTTCTATTTAAAGAACTATAAAAAGAACATACTACTTAATGCTTAGTGAAAAGTCATTGCTAAAACTCATGAAGAGCCCTAAATTCCTACCACGATGAAACCCTCCCGCGACGACTCCGTTGGATTTAATGCTGCTGTTTTATGTTATGTGCTTTGGGGCCTTGTACCGATCTTCTGGAAGCAGCTTCAACACATCCATGCCTTTGAACTGATTAATCATAGAATAATTTGGTCAGTAGTTTTATTGTTGATCATTATCGCTGCTCAAAAGAGGCTCAAGGTCTTTATAAGAGGTTTTTTAAAAATCAAATCTTTACTTTTGCTTATTGTTACAACCCTACTCATCTCCACAAACTGGTTGATTTTCATCTGGGCCGTTAATGAAAACCATATTCTAGATACTAGCTTGGGTTACTATATTAATCCGATTTTGAATATTTTTTTGGGAAGTTTAATTCTTAAAGAAAAGCTATCGAAGCTTCAAAAATGTGCTGTCGCAATTGCCACTACTGGTGTTTTGTATTTGGCATTTAATATGGGCTACATCCCATGGATTGCAATTACTCTTGCCCTATCTTTTGCGCTCTATAGTTTCGTACGAAAAGTTGCTCCTATGGAGCCACTCATGGGCTTGGCTCAAGAAACTGCTATCTTACTCCTTCCGGCTTTAATTTATTTGGGTTATCTCGAAAGCTCAGGACAGAGTGCATTCGGACATAGTCTCAGCGATTCCATTTGGCTCTTTTTTTGTGGAGCCGTTACACTGATCCCCCTGCTCCTTTTCCTGTTTAGCCTAAAGAGGATAAAACTCTCCACTATCGGGATTCTACAGTTCATCACTCCAACCACCACATTCTTTTTGGCTATATTTTATTATAAAGAACCTTTTGAACCTGCAAAACTTATAGCATTTGCTCTCATTTGGATTGCAGTGATTATGTATATTTCTGATCTACGGTTAAAAGCTAAAAAACTCTCTTGAATCGCGACTTCGATGGATTATACTGCATGACATATATGATTTTAATATCCGCAGCCTTACTTTTCTTAGTGACCTTTACCTTTGCACTTATTCCGATCATTTGGGAAAAGAAATCACTACAACTCAACCCCTTGTTGAGTTTTTGCAGCGGTGTTTTAATTGCGACGGCTTTTTTATATATGTTGCCAGCAGCTTTTAAGTTGAGTGGCTCCGATGTGGGTTTATATGTATTACTAGGCTTTTTGATTTTATATATCACTGAGCGATTTATTATGGTTCATCCCTGCCAAGAGCACGGCTGCGTTTCTCACACCGTGGGAATTTCTGCGTTTATAGGCCTTTCCCTTCATTGCATTCTAACTGGATTCTCTGTGGGCATTGCAATTGAATCTACCGACACCATCCAAATTCTTACTCCGTTTTTGACGGCCGTAATTGCCCACAAGATTCCAGAAAGCTTTTCACTTTCAACACTATTGATAAAATCCACGCTTAAGAATCGAAATGTTGTATGGTTTATTTTGCTTTATTGTCTTATGACGCCTGCAGGAATTCTCCTGGCACGTTATTCACTAAGTATTTCCGTAACCTCACCTCTGAATGTGCTTATAGCGGTTTCAACAGGCACTTTTATTTATATTGCGACAAGCGATTTATTGCCGCAGGTGCATCACAAAGGTAAGAATCGCTTTATTCATCTTGCACTTTTCGTTTTAGGGTTATTTATTATTTATATCTTAAAATAGAGGTACCCAATGGCTATCGACCAAGTTTTCAGTAACCTATGGAATCAATACACGGACTTAAACCCACAAGCTGAAGTTATTCACAAGCTTTTAGAAGAGCGTGGAGAAAAAGTATTGAACGATCATGTAGCGTTTAGAACTTATAAACATCCCAAACTTGGAATCGAAACTTTAGCTCGCATCTTTAAGAAACATGGCTATGTGCCTAAGGGAGAGTACCATTTTGAAGAAAAAAAACTTTATGCCATTCACCTCGAACATAAAGATCTAACTCAACCTAAAGTATTCATCAGTGAGTTACTGGTTGAAAAATTCCCTGCCCACATACAAAACATTATAAATTCGCTTTGTGAGAAAGTTCCGAAATCTCAAACTGAATCTGATGACTTTTGTGTATCCGGTCGTCCTTGGGATATTGATTACAAGACTTATCAAGAACTTTTAAATGTGAGCGAGTACGCAGGATGGATGTCCGCTTTTGGCTTTTGCGCAAATCATTTTACCGTCAATGTCAATGCGCTCAAGACGTTTGATACTCTTGCTGATTTGAATTCTTTCCTTAAAGAAAAAGGTTTTCCTTTAAACTCTAGCGGCGGAGAAATTAAAGGCAGTCCTTCTGTATTCTTGGAGCAATCATCGACACTCGCTGGTCACAAGAAAGTGTCTTTTAATGATGGCACCTTTGAAATTCCAAGCTGTTATTATGAATTTGCAAAGAGATACAGTCTCCCAAATGGAGAACTTTATCACGGCTTCGTAGAAAAATCTGCGGACAAAATATTTGAATCTACTGATTCGAAGCGCTAACTTCGACACGAGTCTATTCAAGTATCTCATAAGTAAACATTTCAGTTGAAAAAGACTACCATTAGCGAAGACAAAAAATTCGACATAGGTTGTGGTCCTGTAAAATGTTCCGACAATATTAAATATTTTTTCGCAACGATGTTGTGATTTGAAACAACATTGATATGTTTATCATTGAGAAAAATTATGTTTCGCCAAGCCCATGGTCTGGGTTTTCTCAAAAGAATCCGCGATTTGCACTACTAACGGTTGTAAAAAAATTTTTAAAAATTATCTAACTTTTCGTCAGGATCTAAGTTTTGAACAACAATACAAACTTTCAGGCAATTGATGCCATATCTTGGGTGGCACATGTACTGCAATTGTACAGTGCTTGAAGGAGAAATCTATGAAAATGACTATTACTTTTAAGGCGACAGCATTGGCCCTATTACTGATAAGTAGCGTAGCTTGTAACAAGGCTATGGAGTTCTCGCAGCTATCCTTACAATCAAGCGTCTCAAATCCTATCGATACTGAATGTAAAGCCACTGTTGTTGATTTAAAATATCCAACCTCGGTTAAACAAGACGAAGTTTTTTCTCTTTCTCTAAATAGATATAATGTTTCGTGGACTATTGTAAAAGGCACCGATAAACTTGAACTCGCTGGGTCTGAAGTAAAGCTCGCATTGAGTGAAGTCGGCTTTTACTCTGTTTTTGCTATTGGAACCGACAGCTGCGGTGTTGAGGACGGTTACGAGTTCTTTATTACTGTCAATGAGAACGACGTAGTGGAAACTCCTGAAGTACCAGAAGTGCCGGAAATTCCAGAGACCCCAGAAATTCCAGAGCCCGAGCTTCCAGAAACTCCAGAAGTACCTGAGCTACCAGAGATTCCTGAAGTTCCAGAGACCCCAGAAGTTCCGGAAATTCCTGAGGTCCCTGAAGTTCCAGAAACTCCTGTAACTAGCGGAAAAGCAGATATCTTATTTGTGGTTCACAATACTCAATCTATGTTTAGTGAATTAAGAGAAGCTATTCCCTACAGATTTGCTGAGTTTATTTCTAAATTGGATGGTGATTATAGAATCGGCGTAACATCAGCTGATGTCACTGGTTCACGTGCTTATGAGTCTGGAGGTCTTGCTGATGTTTTAAGAACTCCAGTATCAGGACCGGGGATCGCTCTAGTACCTAAACAAAAAGTGATTACTTCCGCAATGGGTGTTCATACATCAAGAAATTTCTTAGCTACGATAATGAGACCTGAAGCAATCTGTATACAAGTTGTTACAGCAAGATGTCCTCCGACAGGATCAGGCTGGCAGCAAGGTATCGAAGCAGCCAAGCTTGCAATAAATAAGTCTGAGTCACAAGGTCTCTTTAGAGACGACGCTGCACTTCATGTGGTCATCATTGCTGATAAAGACCAATCGGGCGGCGATCAAGAAGCGCCTGAGAAGTTTATCGCAGCAGTCCAAGCTAAATGGCCTGGCAAAAAATTAAAAGTTCATACTGTGATTTACCAACCCGAAGCAGCGTATTGCAATGCCCATAATGTGTCAGCTTCTAAAGCACCGATCTATAGCAAGCTTTCCAAGCTGACTGGTGGGGTGACAGCGAACTTCTGCGCAAGTATGGATAGAAAGGACATTAACTCTATCGCAGCAGAAATCAATAAATAATCGAATTCCGCAAGGGCTCCCCGTGACTAGATTGCGGGGAGCTTTTTTTATTTATGCTTACTCAAAAAACGATCAATCAGATAGTGAGTGACATAGATCACGGGTGTAATTCCTAAAGCGACCATTAGCTTGTAAGTATAGTTTGTTAACGAGACGCTGATAAAATCATCGGTCGTCATTTTACCGGGAAGCCAGAATGCGATCCCTAAAACAATAAAAGTATCGATGAGCTGAGATATAACTGTCGAACCCGTTGCTCTGAGCCAAAGCATTTTAGAACCTGTCTTTGCTCTAAAAAACCAAAATACAGTCGCATCTAATAGTTGGCTCACCAAAAAGGCTGTTACACTGCCCACAATGATCCACAAGGACTGCCCGAAGACTTGGTTGTAAACGTCATCTGTGACCGGAGATATGCCTGCAGCTGGAACTAACATGGATAGATAGATGATGAGAAATGCATAGAGAATTAAACCCACCGTTAAGTAAGTGAGTTTTTTTACGCCTTCTTTTCCGTAATATTCATTAACTAAGTCCGTAACAATAAAGACCATTGGCCATGGGATGACCCCCATTGTGAGCGTATAGGGACCCCAAGTAATGAGTTTGACACCGATAATCTCTCCTAAGAGAGCATTTGTTATAAATAGCCCACCAAGAATATAAAAAAGTACATCGCGTTTTGAAAACCCCAAACTTTTACTCTTCTATCTCTTCAATTTCCTGTTGATCTCTTTCGAGGTCTTGAAGTTGCTTTTCCAACTCGACTTGAGCAGAATTCACATCTGATGGTTTTTGAATTTTTTCCTTCGCAAAGGAATTTCCCTCAAAACAACCGGTGGATGCAGTCGCAGCTTGATGATTTAAATCATCAAGCTCTGAATCAGAAAGTTTTGTGAGTTTTATTTTTGTACCGAACATCACTGTAATCTCTACTGATTTTTTGTCTTCAGCAATTTTATAGGGCATTGATCTATAGAGAGGACGCGGTGACTGAAGCTTGGACTCTGTGTCTACACAAGAGTGAGCTTGAACGATGTAGACAATTTTACCTTCGTCATTTTGATACGTACCTTGCTCCACCTCAATTTCATTTTTAGCAAAGTTTTTTCTAGCCTTATAAGTCGTTAGGTTTTCTTT
>JAEYZS010000015.1 GCA_023427925.1 Pseudomonadota bacterium
CCTCTGATGTGCTCAAAGCGGTCACGACGAGCATAGTGAAAATCAACATCGTATCCAAGAGACCAATAGCCCGCAGAATCTTCAACCTTGTTAAAATGAAAAGTGATGTAAGGAATAAGGTCGTAGAACTCTCGAGGTCCATTCGACGTTTTAGCATCTCTATAAACGAAATAGACGCCACTCTCAAGATCGGTCCTATGAAAATTTCTTTTTAAATAATTAAATTGCAGCTGGTGTCTTGTAAGATCCAAGGATTCAAGCAGACTCGACGTTGATGCGATTTCCTTTGAGTCTCTTCTGTTATCAGCTTGATAGAATAATCCGTAGCTAGATTCGGAAGTCGTAGGATTTAGATAGCGTAATGTGGCCATCCATCGTTGATATTTCAACCTTTCGTCTTCAGAAGGGAAAATCCACAAAAGCTCAGTTTCGTTTATAAAACCATACTCAAAATACTCCACTGAATTATTCTTGCTCTTAAAATAGCGCCCGACAATTCCATAAGTATAAGGTGCTTTTTCAAATTGGTCGTTAGATCTGTTTCTTTTATTCCGATCGAATTGAACCATGTTATAAAAAAACTTAATTTCGTGATTTCCGCTAGGGAGATAAGTGGCAGAAAAGCCTACATTGTCGTTCACTTTTTCGAAATCAAGATCTGCAAATGAAGACAAATGCAATTTGTCGGCGACTTTCCAAACCAATTCAATTACGGAGTGAACCTGGTGAGTTTCAAAATCCTTATGTTCAATATAATTAAGTTTAAAGTCGATCTTATCGGAAACGGAGTGCTTAATTTTTAAGCGCATATCCTTCATAAACTCACTTCGACTAAGGGAGCCAAATGAAGTAAAAAATCCTTTATCTGTAGTTTGAAAAGCGACCTCTCCTTGGGGAGAGAGAGAATAAGTCAATATATCCGATGTGTATTCTGCATCTATTTTATCAAAGTATTCCAATACTTCGGATTCGTTTTGGATATAAGAACGATACTCATACTGCCTGTCAAAGGAAGCATATAAAGGCTGCATGACACACAAATAAAGGACAAATATCCACAAAATTCTCATTTCCTGTGTTTAATTCCTGATCTCGCAGACTTCAATAAAATTCGAAAAATGAATAGAACTACATAAATGTTGACTCATTTTTTATGCTTAAATAGCCTCATTAGCTGAATGAAATTCGTGGGGACATTAATTTATATTTTGATTCTATTTCCTCTCTTCGCTTGGGGAAATGGTGCTCGCATCGAAGAGCTTCGCGCGCTTCGTACTGATAGACCAAGTCTTATGAATTCATACCTTGAACTCATGGAAAAAGGTAAGCTCATTCATCAGACCGACAATCGCCTTAAGAAAAGAAAGCTACTTAAAAAAAATGGCGGCCTTTGTTCCTTCACTGCGCAGGTCAATGCGATTCAAGCTGTGAGTCAATACTATGGAGTTTCAAAAAGTAAGTTCTTAAAACGTCCTGATTACTTTATGTACGAAATAATTGAAGAAGCTCGGTCCTATATGATTGAAGACCCTCGATATGAGGGTGCATATTTGGATGATATACAGAAATACACAAGCTCAGTCCTTGAATATCATGGTTTAGATGGGATTATCAGCCTCAATTACACTGACGATCCCGATACCATTGATCCAGATAGACTTAAAAACTACTACTGGAAAATTAGAATACTCGGAATGGTAAACGAGAAAGAAGACGAAGGCCACACTGTTGTCGCTCTTAAGATTGATCCAAAAAAGAAAATCATCTACACGTCAGATCCAAACTATCCAAACAAAATCGTAAAAACACCATACCGCAAAACCAAAAAAGGATTGGCGATTTATTTGTCGCAAGATTTTCCCGGTTTTCAACCTGCAATCGTAGATGAAATGATTGAAGTCAATGTCCTTCGAGATGAAGAAATTCAAAGTACTTTAGAATAAGAAAACTATTTGAATATTTATTTTTTATTGCGAAGCGGAAGAGTGATGTTTACGGTAACGACATCTTTTACGCCGACACCCATATACTTTACATCATTAATTTTGAGATCCGGCAAATTGACATCAAAACTAGCCTGCAAACTTGATCCTTCAATTTTATAAGTTCCAGAGTAAGTTCTCTTGATTCCCTTGATTTGTATACTGGCTTTACCGACGCCATTTTTTCCAACAGCTTTAATCAGTTTTGCTTTTGGAAATTTCTTTGTCAGTAGCCTTTCTTTAAGATGTTTATCACGTAGACTCATGCCCGTGGTGATTGAGGTAATATCTACTTCTACATTTTCAGCAGCAACTCCAGATTTCGTTTTGTATGCATAACCCTTTACTTTCTTGGTTTCAGCAACAAAACTTCCAGCCGGACTTAATCGTACATCCACTTTTACTTCAGCAAAAACATGAATGGATAACAAGAGAATCAAACTCAACGCTGCTACAGACTTCATTTTTTCCCTCCACAAATTCAACAAGTGATAAATTATTTTACAACCCTAGACCCGCCAATTGTCAAAAATTTATCAGATCAAATATATAGGATTACAAGTGTCTCATATTTCCCCTCATGGAGGCCAAATATTTAAAAAGATTAAGCAAAAAGTGTCTCAAGTTAGACCTTTGATAGGCCGATAATTTTTTAGGTACAGGGGGACAGTTTGAGATTTGCTATTTTCTTTCTCATGACCATTTTTTTTATTCTTCAGGCTGTAAATGCCTTTTCTCAAGGCACCCAAGCTCATGAGCGACTCACAAACCTTGAACACTTTGTACGTTGTTACTCAAAGTTCACTCTTCAAGCACCCAAGATCACTGATCCACTTTACATAGCAGTTAAGAATGGGTCCATGAACCCGGTTACTGCGTGCATGAACCTGTTAAAAAAAGCGACTATGACGGGTACCGAGACTAATCTGACAGTTCCGTCCTCAGTATTGAATGCCAGTGATGGGGCTGTTGTCTCCGAGATCGTAAGAAACTTCCACAACTTCCATAAGTCTTGGTTCCCATCCAAACTCAGAGATGGCTCAGCAATTGACCAAGTCACGCATTTGATAAGAGACTTTGAGGAACCACCACTTTATTTAACTCGTGCTTTATTCGGCCAAGTTGGAAACAACAAAGTTCAATTTAAAACCGCAGTCACTTACAACAAGAGCCTTGCTGGTCTAAGATACAAAGAGGTTCAACCCAACATTAGCAATTGGGATTCAAGATCGTTTTTCTCATACCCTACTATCGTTGATAATGAGCCGTCGAATATTACATTTAATTTTTTAAATTTGCCCCTCGGTACACTGAACAGCCCGAGCAATACAACTCACCACACAACAGCGATTCAAGTACCAGACAATCAACTCGTACAGTTTGGAGAACTCTATGGAGTTCGAGACGCCCCCGCACTTAACGTAAGCAAAGTCAGATATGCACTGAACAGCACTGGACGTGGATCGGGAAGCGACATCAATAATACTGAAATTCAAAACTCAATGATGACGACAAACTTCCAAAGCAGAAACCTCAGAGAACATTTAGGTGGCGGCATTATTGGTTCACAATCGTTTTACTTAGCAAATACAAATCTTGTTGCTTATCAACCTGCTTATCGTGAACGCGTCGTTGCGCGTAGATACACCTCTCGAATACAAGAAATTTTAATGTGTCACACAATGCCGAATCTTTTGCCAAGCGATGTGGCTCGTGAAGTGAATTTGAATTCTGAACATGCATTTCAACAAAATGCGAGCTGTATGCAATGTCATTCAGCAATTGACCCGGCTGCAGGTGTCGTAAAAAATCTTATCGTTTTTACTACAGCAAACCAAACCAACTCGCTTAACCGATTGAGGCTAGGTATTCCTGCCGTCGGCGCCGGTCGCCTTCCTGCAGGGAGTAGTGCGCAAGATTATGTTTTTACGACTCCCTCAGGACGCCTCTATTATAGAGACTTCAAGAACAAGTTAGTATCGCAGAATATTTCGAGCCTTGCTGACATGGGAAATAAGATAGGTAGTTCTTTTGATTATTATGCTTGTGCTTCAAAAAGATATTACTATTTCCTCACCGGAATTGATGTAACTCTCAATAGTATCGAGGGCGAATCAAGCCTTACACAGTATCACAGATCGAGAATCTTTAGTTTTGCAGAGAGGCTGCAATCCCATCAGAATCTTATGACTCTGATCCAGGATATTATCTCGTCAGATACTTTTAAGACTCGAAACTACATGTCTGAGCAAGGAGGCGATTAATGAAAATCAATCGTAGAGATTTCTTATCGCATTCATTAAAGATGCTAGGTCTCATGGGGATCAGTTCCGTTGTGTCAGAAAACTTTATGAGAAACCTCGTCAATCAAGCCTATGCAGGTTCTATACTCGACGATCCAGACATTTTAAACTCTTACAAATATGTTCATATTACTATGGGTGGCGCACCACCGAGATGGTACTTTGATTTACCATTAACTCCTACGGGTCAATCTTCAAGTAATTTTATCGCCGGTGGATTTGGTAACTCTTATCAAATCTCAGGAAGCAACGTTTCCGTCGTTCACTCAACTTGGAGACATGCAGCTTCGGGACTTCACCTCCCGCCAGTTTGGGGTATGAATGTCTCTGGTCACAATTTTTCAGACTTACTACAGTATACGGGATTTATTAGAGGTATAGATAACGAGATCGATTCTCATCCATTGTCGAATGCTCGACAAGTTTCTCCAGTTATTGGGGGTTATTCACTTTCTGGCGTAAACGCCGACGAAAGAAAAAATCCTATAGCAGCCGTTAACCTTAACGGAAACTCAGCAGGTAATGCCTTTAAGTCTAAAAAGAATCTAACAGCAACTGCTCTTGGAATTTCTTCGAATCCTATCACTGCTCTACTTGATCCTTTTAGAGTGAAAGCAGCTTCTTCACTCCACAGCGGAAATAC
>JAEYZS010000031.1 GCA_023427925.1 Pseudomonadota bacterium
TGTTTTTGACGCGCCTGCTCCCGTCTGGAAAGCGAGATATTTGGACAATCACATCCACCGCAGCTCCGATCAAATGCTGGAGAGCTTTTTCGGAAATTTTTGAATCTCCACCCATCGCAAGGCCTTCTAATCTAACCATGGCATCTTCAGGTGTATTGGCGTGAATTGTCCCAAGACAGCCTTTATGGCCAGTGTTCATCGCATTTATAAGATCCAAGGCCTCAGAACTTCTTACTTCACCGACGATAATTCTATCTGGTCTAAGTCTCAGGCTACTTTTTACCAAATCTTTCATTCCGACCTCGCCCTCACCTTGGGTGTCGGCCATTTGCGTTTCAAAGAATACCAGATGTTCGTACTCGATTTGAAGCTCGGAAGAATCTTCGATCACGATCACTCTTTGACCGCGTGGAATTCTGGATGCAAGGACACTCAATAAAGTGGTTTTCCCAGAGCCGGTGCCACCGCTTACAAGAATATTTTTTCCCAAGAACATACATAGATCTAAAAATTGCGCGGCATCAGCCGTCATAGTTCCGTGCTCCACGCAATCTTTGAGAGTCATTTTAGTTTGAGTGAATTTACGAATGCTAACGGTTGTCCCGTTTCTCGCCACTGGAGGTAGCACAACGTGAATTCTAGAACCATCGGGAAGACGCGCATCCATCGTGGGCTCTTTGGATGAAATTCTTCTACCTACACTCTGCGCGATACTATTAACAGCTGCTTGTAATGCATCTTCGTCCGGAAAAGAAGCATCTGTTTTCGTAAGCTTTCCACCACGTTCTACAAAAATTTCGTGCGGACCGTTGATAAGAACTTCTGTTATGCTGGGATCTTCGAGGAATTCAACCACCGGACCCAAAAAGTTTCGTATTGCGTTTTTAAATACTTCAACTTTTGATGAGTCCACAAGATTCTCCTATTACTTATTTGTTTTCAGAGGCGATTGATCTCATATTGGAGTCTTGTGGTATTACAACCACTTTTCCTTCTAGAGATGTCTCTGGACACTGATAAGTATATACACCTTGTTTCTGTGGAATGACTTCGAATGTCTTTGTTTGGCCGTAATATGTTCCATGATGTTCGGCAAATGCGCTCATGATGAAGCTAACATTTTTTTCTTTTTCGTTTACATTTACAACGTGGATTTTATATTTCACACCTTCTCGCAAGCTCAGTGTGCGAGGTACAAAACCTTTTTCAGTATTTAAAATAACAATGTCTTGAGAGGACTCGAAGTTCACCTTCACTGCTTCGATAGACACAGGTTCAGGAGTCACTTGGATATGAGGAACTTCAGAGCTCGGAATGTCATGATTTTTCATATAAGGTTTGCGCCTTGAAAAATCAATTTCAAAGGCCAAAACACTTCTTGCCACAAAAGATACAACTGCTACTGCGATAAGTATCTTAATCATATTAGTGCGTCACCTTTCTTGCGTAGAAATCTGCAAACTCTCTTGCAACTTCCATAGCAACAAATTCCAAAGTCTTCATATCAAAAGCTCTGAGGGAGTTGACAATTTTATCGAGATCTCCAGAGCACGAGTTTACACTTGCAACGGCTTGTTGAACTTTCATCTCGTGATCTTCGAATTCTTCAAATGACTTTTTCCAATCTTTTTCTAAAACCGGATCGATTACACCTAAACTATAAAGAGCATCAAAAACCGCTTGTAAATTACCTTGTAAGAACATTTGAAGTCTCCTTTGTCTCATAGCAAGATCGGAGTTTTATTAGGAAATCTTGATGCAAGCTCGACTAAACCAGACCTTGGTTGAGTGATTTTCGAAAGGTCGCTTGGGTCCAATAGCCCTCTGACTGAGAGCAGTAAAGACTGATATATTTTTTAACAGTCTTTGAACTTATTACTCTGACGACTATTGAGCTGACTTGGCATAAAAAATGACTCTCTAACTAATCACATAAAAAGTATGCCAAAACCTTATTTTTGGCTGCATCTCAAGTCTCCAAGGGGCATGAGATTTGCTTTAGTTTTAAGATGATGAAAGTAATAGATTTTGAAACTTACAAATTTAAGCACAGTAGAAAAGACATCACTTGGCTCTATAGTGCCTCGTACGATCAACTCTTTAATGAATTCATTGAAGCCTTTAATCGTTTCGAACTCGATCCTCAAAACGGCGAAATTCATGCCTGGATTGACGAAGTTACCGATGCTCTCAATGAACGATTTTACAACAAAAAGAATTCTTCTCAAGATCAATTGAATCGATAATTATTTGGTTGCGGGCTTTGCTCGCGCTGAAAAAATGAGTTTTTTTCCGCCCGCGGCTTCGCCCATAATGACTGTAGCTTTTTCTCCAATATTGGAAGTGATTTTAGGGGTTGCTACGAGAGTTTTGTTCCCAAAGCGATCAATCTCACCCACAATAAAATCCATATGGAGCGCCTCTTTCCCATCTAGCTCAGTCTTGCGGACAGTGACCTCTTGGAACCTCCCACCGAGGCTTTCTTGAACGGATTCAATTGACCCCTTGTCACCTTCTCTTACTGTGATGCTTGACGAAGATTTAATGCCATCAATCGAAGTGTCCATGACGATCGTATACACGCTTGCAGTAACTTTAGGGGCAGGTTTGGCTGCCATTAGAGAAACGCTGGTTAGTGCTAAAAGAATAAAAACTAATGCCTTCATATTTACCTATAATAAGTTACTTGCTAGCTCTGCAAGTTCTGAACGTTCACCCTTAGTTAGTGAGACGTGGGCCGCAATTGGCTGCCCTTTAAATCTTTCAACGGCGTGTGTAAGACCAGAGTTTCCAGAGTCCACGTAAGGATTGTCAATTTGGTAGCAATCCCCTGTAAGAATAATTTTTGTGCCTTGGCCCGCACGAGTCGCAATAGTTTTAATTTCATGCGGAGTTAAATTTTGGGCTTCATCGACAATCAGATATTGATTGGGTATCGATCGACCACGAATATAAGTCAAAGGCTCAATATTGAGCATGCCTTGATTAATTAATTCTTGAGCACGACCTGCCGCTTTTTTGTGAGAGCTATCAGCACCCATTAGAAACTCTACATTATCAAATATTGGCTGCATCCAAGGATTTAGCTTTTGCTCCACATCGCCTGGCAAATAACCAATGTCTCTTCCCATCGGGAAAATAGGGCGACTCACGAGAAGTTTTCTATACTTTCC
>JAEYZS010000080.1 GCA_023427925.1 Pseudomonadota bacterium
CTTCATCACCCACGACACAAAGATTGCGATGCTTACGTGCAAGCATATGGATCAATTCGTATTGAAGAGTACTCGTATCTTGATACTCATCCACCATTATGTATTTTAATTCACTCTGATAAAAATCCAAAACTTCGGGACTCTTTTTGAAGAGCGCAATCGTTTTGATCATAAGATCATCAAAATCAAGAGCGTTTGCTTCTTTCATTTGCTTTTCGTAAAGAGCGTAAACTTCCGCTTGTTTTTTATCTAAGCTATGAACAGCTTCCTTCATCAGGTCTTCGGGGCTAACGCCATAAACCTTTGACGTGTTGATTGTAGATAGAAATGCCTGCACCGAATATGTTTTGGTATCGAGATTGGATTGCTTAAAAATTTTTCTAACTAACGAAAGCTGATCCGCTCGATCGTAGATCGTGAAGTCCGGCGTGTAGTCCAAGATATGAATATATGATCTCAAGACCTGCACACAAAATGAGTGAAAAGTCGAAATCACTGGAGGTTGGTGAGAGTAAATATTGAGTTTGTGGAGCAGATTTAAAGCTCTCTCTCTCATTTCTTTTGCAGCCTTGTTCGTAAAGGTTACTGCAAGGATATTTTGTGGCTCTGCTTTCCCTTGTACAATAAGATTTGCAATTCTATGAGTAAGAACGCGAGTTTTCCCTGATCCAGCACCGGCTAGAATCAAAAGAGGGCCATCTAAAGTCTCAACTGCCCTTAATTGTTCGGCATTTAGGTTTTGGGTGATCAAATTCATTGCTAGTGCAATGTTTAAAAAAAAATACAGGGCTTGTCCACACATTGTACAACATTGACCCTGCGTTAATTTAATAGTTCTTCAAAAGAGTATTTTTTACTGTAAAGCAGACTTACAGTTTCCAAAATCCGGATTATTATTTAATCTCACTGGACGTCAAAGCTCAGACAAATCAATCAAATAGGGTGTGTGCGGTATGAGATTAACAGTTTTATTCTTTTTAACATTAGGCTTTTTGGCGGGCTGTTCAGACCCACTAGAAGATAATGAAAAATGCCCATGCGACGTTAAGATAAATGAGCTTCAAGAAGACGGCACATACAAAAGATCTGTTTATACATTCAAAACTCTTGAAAACGCCCGCACTATGACGGGTTCAAAAATCAATCTGCGATTTAATCCAAGATTTTACCAAGATGGCAGTGTTAAAGATATTACTCCGGAAAATCAGTTTTTCGTAAATAGCAGCGGAATACTGATTCCGAGTCACACGTTTTCAGAAGAACTATTTTCTATCTACAAAATCATGGAAGAACTCTATTATTTTGATACTCAAATAGGAGTAGACCGATTCTTAACGTACCCTAGAACTGTCAGTATTGACAACAGATCTAAATCTGCCAAAAGAAGAGAAGATGCCTATTACACACCAATACATGATCGCATTGTTGTCCTTTCTTATGACGGCAAGCTTGCACCATTAGGTTTAAATAAAGGAGTCATTGCACACGAACACTTTCATGCCATCTTTAATAATGTAGTTCGACCTATACAAAAAACAGTCAATGATATCGGCCCAGCATCTTCTTCGGCTAATGGCTCTGAGAAGGCCGGTATGATCATTTCAGATACTAAAGATAAAAATTTAAGTTATAACTATCTCATACTACGTGCTCTTGATGAGGGATTGTCTGACTTTTGGGCAAGCTTAATTACGGGTATGTCGAACGCGTATTTAGCGTCTTTATCTAAAGCGAATGTAGAGTATAGAGAGGTGAGCGGCAATATTTATCCAATTCACTCTCAGGATGTTTTAGCGGCCAACTTGGTTTACGAGAACTTCAAGACTGAAATGAAAACGGGACATGGGCAGGTTCAAGGGTATATTTATTTTATTGGTGTCCACTATTCGAACTTAATCAAATCTCTTTCAAAAAAAATCGCTTTAGCAAGGGAAGATCTTACTCCAGATCAAGAGCGAGTTGAAATTGCTAAATGGATCATTAGCAGCTTGCAGAAGCTCGCTCAAACTCTTGAGCAAAATGGTTCTTTAAAAGTATTATCTCAAGCTGACTTATTGAGTAGCTTCATACCTGAGACTCAAAATAGAGCTTTATTGAAAGAAATCTGTGCAGATCTAAATGAGTTTCTCCTCCAACATTCATCAAAGATTTCATCATGCTCAAAGTACTAATATTATTCTTTCTATTTATTCCTCAGTCGCTGTATGCAAATACTTTTTTAGGCATGGGCGGATCTGTTCGGTTTGTAAAAGATATTGAGAATAACTTTGAAGCAAAGTTTCCTTTTTTGCTCTACGGTGGGTACAAGCGTTTGCCATGGGCAATTGCACTTGAGACTCAGTATTATCAAACTAGCAGTCAATCGGGTGCATCCTTTAAAATGAAAAACAAGAATTACGAAGGCTCAATCTATGGTCTTTGGTTTTTTAAGAATGAGCCCGCTCGTGCAATTAATCCCTATCTTGTGGGTGGAATAGGATTTCTTCAGACTCATTTGGAAAGTGAACTTCTGGGAAACAAGGATAAGGATAAATCAAAGGTTGAATCTGCCGTAAAAGCCGGCGTCGGAGCATGGACTCAGCTAGGGGAAATGGGTTTCGTTAACTTAGAATTCAAAGGTTTATATTCTAAAGCACTTTCTCCGGATTTAACCGCCGAAGTATCCGCTCGATTTGGTATTGAATTTTAATTATTTTTTGACGGGCTTAATAGATTTGCCGTCGTAATTCGCATCAACTTCTGTTTTTACGACCTTATCTTTACGATAGTGTATCCACATGTCGGGCTTTTTATCGTTATTACGATCCATTTCGGTGAGTCTTAGTTCACCTTTGTGCCAATACTTCCAAAGATTAGAACCACCTTGTGAGATCGTCTTTTTAACCAGCTCACCTGTTTTGGCGTCGTATTCACTAACGTCATCAACCTTGCCATCATAATCAAGATCGTACTCAGCGCGTGTGACAACCTTATTGGTAAAGAATTTTGCCATATCCATACGGCCATCACCATTTAGGTCAAAGACATGCATTATTAGCTTGCGATTAAGGTCATTTATTTTCTTTTCAAAAACGAAGTAAGCGGTCACTTTCCCGTCTTCTTGCGACTGGATCTTCTCGACGATAATTTCGCCCTTTTTCTCAATATACTTATTTAAATTGATCTTAGAAAAATCAATGTAGTCCGATTTGAGGGGATTTTCGATTCCCGCAATCGCAGCTTCAAAAAATAACAGTGAGATTAGAATTTGTTTCATATATAGAGTGTAGCAAACTCCGCTTCCAAGGCAAAGTCTAAGAAGATTGGACGCTATAAAACTAAACTCCTAAATCACTCGCTTGGTCTAGAGAAGTGATTGACTCTTTTTTAGATTGGAATGGTTTTTTAAGAAAATTTACTTTGGTGAAGTTATTTTGCCTACGGAAAGTCCGCAGGCAAATGGAGGCTTATTTAAAAATTATTGAACAATTTGGCGAACGATAGCGCCTTTAAAGGTCGGGTTTTCTTTGACTTTGTCGAGGTAATCTTTCGCTGATCTCACAGTTCCAAATGTGCCTACGCCTACTCGGTAC
>JAEYZS010000081.1 GCA_023427925.1 Pseudomonadota bacterium
GTATATGGATTTACAGAGATCATTGCAGAGACAATGAACCAGATCCGTCACAGTCCCGATATCGCACCAAAAATGAAGTTTCAGCATGAAAAGAATTTTGAAATTTTTGCCAGAGACGCAGCAACAAGAGCCCAAGTGCGCGCCAAGGGAACTCGAAAGGCCGAGGACTATAAACTTGCGATTTCGGCCTACAAAGCCTACCTCTGGGCGTTTGGTACTGGTAACAAGAATGGAGAGAAATACTCTGGCGCCATTCGACTCAATCTTGCTGAAAGTTATTTCAATATAAAAGATTACGTAAATGCAGCGAAAGAATATGAAACACTCGCAAAGCAAATCAAAATACCTGCAAAAAGAAAGTCATATTTAGATTCCAGTATTGAAGCTTATACGACAGCTCTTAAGAGCCAAGATTCACTCAATAGAACCGAGCTTACCCAAGCTAGAAACGGTATTCGAGATGTTGGTCTTTACTACGTTAAGGCTTATCCAAAAGACAAATCTGTTCCGTCTATCCTATTTAATGCCGGAAGATCATATTACGACGAGCGCGACTTCCGAGGTTCCGAACGTGTTCTTTTTCACTATATAACTCGCTACCCTCGTGGTCGAGATGTGGGTACAGCTGTTGACCTTATCCTCGATGCATATAATCAAAGAGAAGATTACAAGGGACTCACCGTTGCAGGTAAAAAGATTATAGGTGTTAGGGCCTTGTCGCCAAACCTTAAAAAAACAGTTTCAGAAATCATGAATCAATCTGAATATAAGAGTATTCAAACTTCGATTACAGACTTCTCTTCAGACAACTACTCTAAAGAACTTTTGAAGTTTGCAGAAAAGTACAAAGGAACAAATCTTGGAGATAGAGCTCTTTTTGAAGCGTTTAATTCTTTAAAATCCAAAAAAGATCCTGGAGCATACATTCCTGGGGAAGAGCTCTTGATCAAGCACGGATCTTCTCAATATGCGAAAGACGTGACCATGGAAATGGGCAAGATGGCTCTCTTAACTGCAGACTTTAGAAGAGCTGCCAAATACTTTGAAATTTACTCAACTAAATATCCAAAAGATCCTGAAAGTAGAAAGCTTTTACAAAATGCTGCTCAAATGAGAGAAACAATGGGCGATTTTGAACAAGCTCGTAAGAACTATCTTGCACTCGGTGATCGTGTAGCAGTTGCAAGAGTGGACTTTAATGCCAACCAATGGTCAAAGCTCGCAGGGTCTGCCAAGGCCGTTAGTGGTATGCAAGGTTCTTATTACATGGGAATCGCACTTTATCGCTTAAACAATGTGGGGCAATCACAGGCCTTCTTAAGGCAAACTGTTGCAAACAAAGGATCGTCTTTTGAAGAGAAGACTTGGAGAGCTCATGCTCTTTATCTCCTCTCTATGGAAGCGATGAAAAAGTACAAAGAGATTCAACTTGTCGCAGGTCAAGAGGCCCAAGCTGTCCAAGTTAAAACACAAATTTTGGCAACTCTAACAAATCAGTTAAACCAAGTGATTCAGAGTGGAAACGGAAGATGGTCCATTGCAGCTTTATACGGACTAGGACAAGTGAATAAGGAATTTGCGGACTTTATTAAACGTGCCCCGATGCCTGCAGGTCTTACTCCTGATCAAATCAACCAGTACAAAGCGGCAATTGCACAGCAAGCAAAAACCTACGATACGGCTTCAAATAAGTTCTTTAACGAATGTATTAAAAGCGCTGAAAAGTTTGAGGTTTTCACAAACTTTGTGAAAGGCTGTCAATCTAAAGGGCAAATCCTTGTGGATGAAGAATCAGAAACACAAATCTTGATTCAAGCGGCTGAAAATACTCCTCCTCAAACTTTTGCGATTCGTAAGAAGCTCTATGATGAGTCGAGAAACCCAGACCTTCTATTGAAGCTTGCTCAAAGCTATGCTGAGGGACGTGATTACGCGATGTCTGTATTGATCTGTGATCGTATATTGGAAATTCAGCCACAATATGCGGCGGCACACGCTTTAAAAGGCACGAATTATATGTTTATGAACAATTTGGAATTGGCATTTGAATCCTTCAAGAAAGCTTTGAAAATTAACTCTAATCAACCTAATGCGAATTGGGGAATTGCAGCGCTATACAAAGAGTTTAATTTTAAATCTAAAGTCGGTCCAGCTGTCGAGCGAGCGAAACGCTCGGGCACACCGTCTAGTCCAGTTCATCCATTTGTTCGTAGCGTAAGGCTTTAAATACCCGAAAATCCATCCGATAGTGTAATTGATGAATCGAATACAATTACCCTATCCATTGATGATTTCGATAACTCACAAAGGTGAAGTTGTCTTTGAACAAATGTTTACTGAGTGTCCAATTACGATTGGTCGCAGTAGTAAGTGTGACATCCCTCTTCAGCAATTTGACTTTTTGTCACGACAACATTGTGCAATCACTGTGAATGATGATGTAATTGAGATCACCGATCTTGATAGCTCAAATGGAATTTTCTTTGAAGGTAAGAGAGTAAAAAAAGCGATCATTGCGGGACCATCGCAGATTGAAATTGGCGAAATTTTAATTCAATTCCAGTTGGAAAAATCTGAAGCTGATGCTCCCACAATGGTCTACGATCCTGACGAAGAAGTGACCAATGTAAAAGAGCTTGCAAGTCTTAAAGCCAAAGCGGAGTCCTGCCCTATTATCGATGCAGCTAAGACTCATCAGAGAAATCTTGAAGAAGAGTTTGTAGGTAAAAAACTTTCAGAACAAAAAGCAGTAAAGAAAAAAGATAGAGTTCCTTTTGCCCCTGCTCCGAAAAAAGCAGAGGAAGTCTTACCTAAGATGGTTCACTTTAACGGTGATCACAAGCCTTTAGACGTTAATCTTAAAAAGGAACTTGCACATAAAGAGTCTTTTGACGAGCCATCTATTTCAGTCGTTGAAAAACCAATTCATGAAAATCCAATAAAGGCAAAAGCACCAAAAGCAAAAAAAGTTGCACCACGCAAAGAAGGACCATACCAAAAAGTTATTACTCCTCATCATCAAGCTAATCAATTAAGACCGCAACAAAGGGTTTTAGAAGGTTTTGTGACTTGGAAAGATCAGATTTATGACCTTCATCAATTTTATGCGGGTGATAATGTCATTATTGGACCGGGATCTGCAGCAAATGTTGATATCCCTGTTATGAGGAAAAACGTAAAACTTGCAAAATTTGATGGAATGAATACCCAGGTATTTATCCCTCAAACTCTAAGGTTTGAACTTGAGAACGAAAGCAAGGCTTACTCTTTTGATGAAGCTCAGTTTAGTCCTGCCGTTACTCGCAAGAAAAATTATTATACGTTAAAATTAGGAGCCTCAGATTTAGTGTCCGTCGAAGTTGCTCCTGATGTTTGTGTTCATTTAAGATACGCTCCAGCTCCAAGACAGCTTTCTGAAAAAATTCGCCTCATTAAAGATGAGGAAATGAAAAAACCAGGGATTGTAATTGCAGCTGTAGAACTTTTCTTATTGATGGTGATCTTCTTTACTAAAACAAAAGAACCAGAAACTGCTCAGAAAATTATGCAAGAACGTGTGGCAAGACTTATTGTGGAGCAAAAACCACCTCCACCTCCCCCTCCAGAACCAAAAAAGCCAGAGCCACCAAAAAAAGTTGAAAAAAAAGTAGCTGAAAAGAAACCAGAACCTCCGAAAAAGGTCGTTCAAAAACAACCAAAACCAAAAAAAGTTGTAAAAATTCAGGAATCGAAGGTTTTAAAGAAAGTTAATAAGTACCCTGTCGAAGTTGAAAAACCAATGAAGGTCGCAGATAAACCGGTTGTCACAAACATCCAGTCTGTGGGTGCTCTTGCTGCATTAGGTGCGGTTTCCTCAAAAATGCCGCCTTCGAATGTGCCAGTTGCAATCAACATCAATAAGAATGCCGGTGGCCAAACTGCGCTCAATACTGGTGGTGTGATCGGCGCTCTCAAAACAAATACTGGAAAATTAGCTGCCGGTGGATTTGCCCAAGTTAAAACAAAAGGTATGGGTTACGGAACTGGAACTGGTTACGGAGTTCAAGGTATCAAGGGAACGGCCGGTTCAAGAGCAGTTGCAGGAACTGTTGTGGGTGCGCCATCGCTTGTGAGAATGGGCAAAGAAGATGGTCTTTCTCGTCAGCAAGTTATGGATGTTGTAAAACGTTATATGACTCAGATTCAGCAGTGCTATGAAAGATCGTTGATTGATAGTCCGGGATTAGCAGGACGCGTAGAGTATGAATGGGAAATATCACCAAAAGGTGGCGTCCAGTGGGCAAAGGTCAAAAAATCTGATATGTCCGGAGCTGATGGACTTAACCGTTGTGTAACAGATATCTTTAAACAAATGAAGTTCCCTAAAGCTTCAAACGGTCAAAACACAATTCCAAACATTGGCTTCCCGTTCGGAAGACTCTAATATAATAGCTATTTATAATTTTGAAGCTTCGTGGCATTTAAACTCTCCGCGAGGCTCCTCGTAGCCCTTGGTCCAGTTCAATGACTGAATCGATTTTTGGAACTGACCTCAACTCCTCTAACATCTTAAAATACTTTAAGAAACAACAGGAGAACCACATGTTACAAGAACTCATTCAACAGTACAAAGCCGGTGGCGCAACGATGCACTTAATTTTAATTATCGGTGGCGTCGGGATCTGGATTTTCTTTGAAAGATTTATGGCGCTAAAAGCTGCAGGAAGAATTGATAAAGATGAAGTTTTAAGTACAGTTAATTCTTACATTCTCCAAGGACAAATTGATAAGGCTATTTCTGTTTGCTCTCAAGTGAGAAGTCCGATCACAAACATTATCAATGCTGGTCTGGTCGCTGTAAAGAATGGCAAAGATGACGAACAAGTCCAAACTGCCATGGATGCCGTGGCACTAAGAGAAGTTCCAAAAATTGAAAAGAGAATTTCTCTTCTCTCAACGGTCGCTAACTTAGCAACTCTTGCGGGTCTCCTCGGAACGATCATCGGGATGATTGGTGCGTTTGCTGGTGTGGCTAACGCGGCTCCTGCCGAAAAAGCTGCCATTCTTGCTGCAAAGATTTCTATGTCCATGAACTGTACTGGTTTTGGTCTTGTGTTTGCGGTTCCTCTCCTTGCAATCTACGGATGGTTTAACTCTTGGGCTCAATCTATCGTTGACGATATTCATGAAGCTTCTGTTGCTACACTAAACTTTATTCTCTCAAACAGAGACAAAATAAAATAAGGTGATTTGAGATGGGTGCTGGTGGCGGTGATGACGATTTAAATTTGGTTCCCTTTATCGATTTGTTTTCGGTATTGATCTGTTTTTTGATTATGACAGCGGTATGGAATCAAATCGAAGCACTATCAACAAACGTTGATAGTGTGACAAGCTCAGACGGAGCAGCGGCACAAGAGAACCCAAATCAAAGAAAAGAAACTCTAACTGTTACCCTCCTCAGGGATCGCATGGAAATGGCAGAGAGCGTTTCTGTAGGAGCAAGGACTCTGCGAGAAAAAAACTATAAAATCGCTTATCTCGGTCCTAATTTAGATCATGACAAAATTTCTCGTGTGTTAAACGACTGGAAAAGAAGATACCCAAAGAAAGAAGACATTATTCTCAATACTGACAATCAGATTTTATATGATCGATTGATCAAGGTATTCGATACTCTTGTGGGCGCAGGGTATCCTGATGTGGGGATTAATACTCAATGAAAAACTTAAAAGGACATCACGGCCGCGTAATTGCTCCGCCCGGCTATCATATAAAACCTAAATACGATTTACACTTTTTAAGAAAGAAAAGACAAAAAGGACATAAGAAATTCAACGACGGTCTTAATCTTACTGCCATGATCGATATGTTCTCTATTCTGGTTGTGTTTTTAATTATGAACTTTTCGTCGACAGGAGAGATTTTCTTTATTTCTAAGGATGTCAAACTTCCGGAAGCTGCACACGCACGACCTATTGAAAATGCTCCGTTGATTTCAATTGTTGGAAACTCAGTAACTCTCGAGGCTGAAAAACTCGGTGATAACCCAGTCTATCTCGAAGAAAAAGATGCAAACCTACCGCGATTAAAAAGCAAACTTCAACAAATGAGGATCATGGCTCAAGCTGTGAATCCTGGACAGCCATTTAAAGGTCAAGTGAACGTGCAAGCCGATGTGAAAACCCCAGTGATCTACATTAAGCGCGTGATGAATACGTTAATCTCAGAGGGATGGACAGGCGTTAACTTCGCAGTCACAGGCGTATCTGAATAAAAAAACTACCGAAATAAATTCTTGCAGATCATGGTTCTTTTATTTTCTAGCTTGGGTATCGACATACTTACAAAGTCATTTCTATATTTGGATATGATGACGGCCCCTTCTAGCGCGAATCGGGTAAGTTCCGGCTGGTCGGTATTGAGTAAGTAGGTCATCTGCTTATTCTTAAGCTTTAGGATAAATTTCACAGGCTCCATAGCTTTAAGCGTTTTATTGTTGTACCGGTAAGTTACATTTCTTGTGGCACTAATTGACATGAGGTATTTGGAAGCCTGAATTGCCGTTAATACGAATTCAGGATTTGCGATACCAAGAAAGAGCCTATAGCTCTTGTAATCTGTTTCAACATAGAATTCTGACTTAGGAATATCATCCGTTGATAAATCGGTCTCAAGAACCGTCGCGCGATAGATTTTTCCCATGGATTTATTGTAAATGGCCGCCACAAAAATAGAGTCTAATGCCACGGACGGAGTCGGAGCTCGAATCGGAAATACTTGCTCTCCTCGCACACTTTCGACTTTGACATGAAATGTCTTAAGTCGTGGTGGATCTGCAAATGCCTGTGTCGGTATGAGGCACATAAGTATTATTAAGGACAGTTTCATCTCTCGAGTTATAAGCAACTTGTTATAAAATTGCTAACGTCTCGCAATATGTGATGGAAATATCAAATTAATATTTTACGCCAGGAGCTGGCTGAGGAAGTTCTTCAGCAATTTCGGATTTGAAATTTGTACGAAACTTCACATAATTTTGAAGCTCGTTTTTTTCTCGCGACAAGATCACGAGGCGATCGTCGTTGATCAACTCACCCTTTACATCGATATCATCGAGATCCAAACGATTCTGAGCGCGTGCTGGATGCATTTGGAAATAGACAGCAAGAATCAAGAATCCAAGTAGAATCACAAAAAGCGTATATAGCTTTTCTGATTTTCTTTGTAATTTGATTAAATCCCTCTTGCTCATATGAATATATGATATCGGAGTTTTTGATAAAACTAAATAGCAAAAAAGAACGGAGCTAAAAATCTAGCCCGTTCTTTTTTTGAATTTCAATAAATTCTATTTGCGACGATCCACTTCTTTGTAAGTTTCGTAGGGGTAAAACACGGAGTCTTTTACTTGGAGCCCTGCCGCAGTACCGATAGCACCGTTATAGCTGGTATTGACTTTGAGTTTTTGGAAACTGTGCATATAGATTCCCTTACCGTTTGGATCTTTGAATTTTGTTTGTACATAATATACTAAAACAACGTTTTCATTGGAACCACGTCTAGCTCTCTCATGAACAAGTGCGGTGTTCACATCCATAACGTCATATAATGGTAATGACGTTTGTGCATAACTAAAACAAGACCTTCCATTTTCAATTCCTAGTGGCGTAATCGTTACGTCATAAGACCTTTCGCCTCTATCTTCTTCTAACGGATTTCTGTGTTGCTGAATTTGCCTAAAAGCAGATAAACCTTCACCGTCCCAATCCTTATCCACGCGATTGTCTAAAGCCCAACCGAAATGGCTTCTAAATGCCCGGACTTCTAAACCATCGATGATGCCATCGTTATCTGTGTCAGGATCAAGTGGATTTGAACGAGTCCATTTCATTTCTTTGTATTCAGTTCCAAATGGAGTTAGGTTTTGAACAACCGCTTCTTCGCACTCGTTGAGCAGGTCATTGTCGAGATCCACGCGTTTTTCAGGATCATTACAAAGTGGTAAAGTGATTTTTCCTTGAAGCTGAGCAAGTAAGAAGAGGTCTGAATAACCAGTATCTACTAAGAGCCCGTCAGTGTTTCTTTGCAAAGTCGATCTTCTTGTTGGATCTAGACCATAATAGATTTCATCAAGGTCACAAACGCCATCTGCATCCGAATCTGCTGCATATGTCCAACCTGTTCTTTCGCATATTGCTGAGTTTAAATTATATACAAAGAAGGCATCGTTCTTTAAAACCCAAGCTTCTTGCACCGGACCTGGTGGGAGGAGTTCGTCAAAGTCTAAAGTATCAGTATTGTTAAATTCCAAGAACTTACCATTACCGGCTTCAGCCATTGCTTTAAGTTTATTAGGGTCACCTTGTCCGCCATAATATGCAGAACTAAAGAATACTTTTCCGGCTTTTAAACTCACAAGGTTCTGCACTCGGCGTACTAGACCTTCAGTTGAAGTATCACCTCTATTTGGCTCTCCATCTGTCAGAAAAAACACGACATAGTTGTCGTCACGTTTATTTTGAAGCATGTCTTTTTCAATTGCACTGATTGCCATGTCAATTGTTTCGGAATAGTTTGTTGACCCCGAATGTCCCTTGCTCTGCATTCTTTGAATTCCCGCAGAAACCAAAGTTGGATCGTCAGAAAAAATAGGCTCATTCTCATTTGTTTCATAGATCATACCATAGGAATCATCATCAAACCCGATAGCTCCCCATCTAACATATGGCATTTGGTTTTTCTCAGTGTAAAACGCTAATGCCTTTTGAACCCTGGTTTTCCTTCTATCCGTAGAGCTATTACTACCAGAATAATCGATAATAAAGAGGTAGTTTGTATAAGTAATCTTTTCTTCTGGGTCCAAGGTGCAGAATGAACCTTTACTGACCGCATTTGCCGGAGCTTGTTGTAATGGGCTCAAATTGACATCCGAGCAGCTCGCTGTAAACAGTGCGATCACTATTGCTAAACTTAGTTGAAAGTATAGTCTATTAGACATAAATCCCCCGATATATAGTCTTGTCGAGCAAACTAAGAGCCAGGTTGAGTCTAGCCTAGTCCAGAATTCTCGACTTTAATTTGAGTGATTTGTCTAAGAAATTTTTTTGTTTTGGAGTTTTGCGATTTTCAAAAAAAATCGGGCTCCCTAACTTTGAGAGCCCGACAATGGGATTGATTAATTAATTGGTAACTTATCTATCGTCGAGTCCAGAGG
>JAEYZS010000117.1 GCA_023427925.1 Pseudomonadota bacterium
CCTTAATGGAGTTTGAAGAAGCGTTCCACCAACTAGGCTCGATGCATCTCCAATAGAATGAATAGTGATATCCAATTTGTTTCCCGATCTTGCAAAAGCTGGAAGGCTTGCAGTGATCATAACCGCTGCAACGTTTTTGCTCTGAACATCTTTGTTATCCAGTTTTACTCCGACGATATCTAGCATTCTAGACATACTTTTACTTGTAAATTCCGCGGCTCCGTCTCCAGTACCTTGAAGACCAACCACCAAACCATAACCAATCAGTTGGTTCTCTCTCACTCCACGGATGTTTGAGATATCTTTGAGTCTTGCAGCATTAGCATCTACGAATTGCAACAGTACGGCGAGCGCAATAACAATTGTTTGTATAAAGAAAAATTTAATCATAGAGTTTTTCCTTTGCTGTTACTTCTTACGATATCAAATTTTGAATCTAACATTTTAGATGCGCTGACATTGTCATCAGTAACGTCTTGCGGTTTTACAAGGCCCGTTACAATTGCGCGGTACTCTTTTGAACCGATCATAAATGTTTGAGAACCTTTTACCCGATAGTTACCATCGCTCATACGCTCAACAACTCGAGTGGGAATGGTTTTAACATCAAAATTTCCACTTCCAGCGGCCATCTCGTCAGCTTTATCAGCAGGCTTTGCTCCCTCAGCAGGTTTTGCTGCAGCCTGAGCATCTGCACCTTGAGCTGCTGCATTCGGATCTGCCTCTGCCTCAGGCTTGTTGTTATCTGCTGAAGCGACTCCACGTTGACGTTTTTCGATACGATTGGTTAGTTCTTTTATAACTTGAGCTTTTGTTGAGAGTTGTTTTTCAGGCTGACCATCTAAAACAACATTTAAAATATCTCCAGGAAGTCTAACTATATTTTGGGTAAACAAATAAGAATCCTGACCTTCATTAACCCACAAAGATCCGGCGTTATCTGCGAACAGTTCCTGATCTTCAAATTGCTTTCTCGTCATTCTTCGGTACTGACGCTCCTCTCCCATCGGAAGATCTCTTACATCAGAAAACTTCACAGTGTCGTCAATGGGTCTTTGAGCAACTGGCTTTTGCTCACCTTCGTTCAAAAAAGCTTTCCATTTTTTACCGATGTTTGCACATCCGGTAGTCAATGCAAAAGTTGTTACGAGTAAAGTTACTTGAAAAAGCTTTATCATTGTTTTACCTCAACCAGGCCATCTTCTTTTATTATTCCGACGATCAATCGTTTTGTATCAGGATTCATAACCTTTACCGTGTCCCCCACATATCCACTATCTTGTGCAATGCCACTTAGTCGGATATGCCACCCTTGATTCTGAATAGCAACTTGGACCGGAGCTCCTCTTGTAAGTGCCATTTTTCTTTTAAGGTTTCGCTTCCAAATGATTTGGTTAGGTGAAACATTTCCCGCAACTTCTGATCCGTGGATTTCTTCTGCAGTGGGAATGACATCACGGCTAAATGTGATATCTCGTTTTTCAAAGGAAACATCGTCTCGTTGGATTCGTTGTCCGTGATTAAGATTTGTTTTAACAATTGGCACCTCTTTTATTATTTTTAAATTTCCTTGTACAAATATTTTTTTTACAAAATTTCTATCTTTATATAAATCAAGTGCGATATTGAAACTGCCCCGCGGAATGATTTGCGTATTAGAAATCGACCACGTATAGGATGGTCCAAGCTTCCCAGTATTCTGAACTCTCAGTGCAGACACCTCAACGTCACACGGTGTACATGTCGATTCGACCCATGCAACGATTCTTGCCTGCACTTCGTCTGGGGTTAACCTTGTCCCTTTTCTGGAAACTTTAACTTCTGAGGGAATTTTAATTGCGATGCGATCGAGATCATTTCGCAAATTGTATCGAATAATCTCAGAAATTGCATAGCTGGAGAATCTTCGAATTTCTCCTTCTTTGGGAGAATCACCGATAACTATTGAGTTAATTTTAGCAGCTATCTCTGGAGAAAGATTTTCAACTTGTGTAATGTCTTTGAGTAGAATCTTATCGTTCTCAATATAAACTTGAGACAAGACATCTACTTTGGCCTTTGAAGCCAGAGCATTGATTCCGAAAATCAGAATCAAAATAAAAGCAAGATGTTTAGAATACCTCTCAATTAAGTACAAAGCGCATTACCTCAAGTTGTTTAATGATTGAAGCATTTGATCTGCTGCTTGAATTGCCTTTGAGTTCATCTCATAGCTTCGCTGAGCAGAAATCATATTCACCATTTCTTCGACAATATTTACGTTACTGGACTCAATTTGTCCTTGAGCCAATTGACCTAAACCCGCCGACCCAGGTGCCCCTTGTGTTGGTTGCCCGCTCGCTGGCGTCGGCGCGTAAAGGTTTTTTCCTAAAGATTTTAAGCCTGCTGGATTAATAAAGTTTACAAGTTCAATCTGTCCGATAGTTTGTGGATCTGGATTTCCAGAAACAGTCACTTGAACTTGCCCGTTGGGATCGATTTGTAATCCTGTTGTATTTGGTGGAATTACAATTTCAGGAATGAGTGCGCGACCATTTTTATCTACAATTCTACCGTTAGGGTCTTTTTGGAAAGCTCCATCTCTTGTGAAAGCAACCTGACCATCTTCTGTTTGCACAGGGAAAAACCCTGCGCCTTCGATCATAATATCGAGAGGCTTGTTGGTCATTTTTGCACTTCCGATATCGAAGTCTTTTTGTGTGGCTGCAGTTTTTACACCAAGGCCTGTTTGAACACCGCTTGGTGAAACTGCATTGAGACCCGTCTGCGCACCTGGCTCTTTTATGTTTTGATAGAGAAGATCTTCAAATTCTGCTCTGGATTTTTTGAAACCATGGGTGTTCACGTTAGCAATATTATTAGATATGGTATCCATATTGTGTTGCTGTGCTTGCATCCCAGTTGCAGCTGTGTTTAATGACTTAAACATCGATCTCTCCTTTCAGTTCTTATCTCAGTTGAGGAACTGAATTTACTAATTTCTCATCCATCTCATCAAAAGCCTTAATTGCTTTCTGAGTCGTTTCAAAAGCTCTTGTTGTCTGAATCATTTCTGTCATTTCTTTAACAATGTTTACGTTACTGCCTTCAAGGGCGCCTTGATGAACTTTGACATTGGCATTTCGAAGCACAGTCGGATTCATGTTCTCTTTTAAGTTATAGAGTGAACCGCCACCTTTTCTCAGTGCTTGCATAGGCTCAATAGCTACAATGGAGAGCCTTCCCAAGTTTTCGTTATTCTGAAAGACGGTTCCATCTTCTCCGATATTGACGTTTCCACCTGCTGCAAGTGTTACCTGATTTCCATTATCTAAAAGAACGGGGTGACCTTCCTTGGTCACAAGAACTCCTTGATTATTAATCGAAAGAGATCCGTTTCGCGTCATGCGAACACCCAAATTTGTTTGAACTTCTAAAAATCCATTTCCTTCAATTGCTATATCTAATTGACCACCTGTTGGCTTAATTGGCCCTTGCGAAAAATCAGTGAATGTTCCCTTTGTATCGACGAAGGACTTGTCGCCACCAGCGAGATCATAAAAGCTTTCAATATTTGCGGTGACTCTTGGAACAGTATTGGCGTCTGGAGCTTTTTCGTAAGCTGTAAGGTATTCTTGAAAAACTTGTTGATCCTTTTTAAAACCAGTTGTGCCCACGTTTGCAAGATTGTTTGCAATCGTGTCCATTTTTTGGTTCTGAGCAATGGCTCCAGATAGTGCTGTATAAATACCTTTTGTACTCATATTTCCCCTGCTCTTCTTAAATACAGCAAGGCATATGCCATCCTCGACCTTGGGTTGGTCCATGATTTTTGATAGAATGAAATACAAATAAAGCGCTTTAGAATTTAATTTTTAAGCAAGCTCGATAAAGATCCAGAGTCAAAATTTTGTCGACTCGTCAAACAACTATAACTAAAAACAGGTTCTTGCATATTCCTCAGTAGTCCAAAAACGCAAAGTAAAAATCTTGCGCGTGGAGATCTGCTATAGTCCTAGGTCTAAATAGATATGTAACTATCGACGTTTTGCCATTTGAACAACATAATAAAAAAATGCGGTTCATTTTGATTTTGAGTTTAGTTATAAATGGCAACCTTGCCTTAGCAAATGTTAATAAAGCAGACGTGAAGAACGAAGGCTTTGTGTACACAAAACCAAACTTAAAGAAGATCGAACGCACTCCTATTCTAAAACCAAAGCCAAATGCTCTTTCAGGGCAATATTTAGTGTTTGATATTCCGATCACCTATAACGACAGAGTCAAACACTGGATCAATTACTTTCAAACAACTGGCAAGAGGAGTTTCTCAACTTGGCTCGAGCGATCTCAGAGATATGTCCCTCGCATTCAAGCTGTCTTCAAAGAAAAAGGACTTCCAACTGATCTTGCTTATTTGGCGATGATAGAAAGCGGTTTTTCTCCGAGAGCTGTGTCCTCTGCCCAAGCCGTCGGATACTGGCAATTTATTGAGCCCACTGCCAAGAGGTATGGGCTAAGAGTAAACTGGTGGTTAGATGAGAGACGCGATATCCATAAAAGCACTCATGCTGCTGCAAAGTACCTGAGCGATATGAACAAAATGTTCAATAACTGGTATCTGTCTGCTGCGGGTTACAATACGGGCGAAGCAAGAATTCAACGCCTCATCAAACGTCACAACTCAAAAAGCTTCTGGGATATTTCTGACAGTCTCGTGCAAGAAACCAAAGACTATGTTCCAAAGTTAATCGCTGCAATCTTAATAGCCAAAGCTCCAAGTCTATATGGGTTTAGAGATCTTAAGTACAAAGAGCCCATGGAATATGAGTATTTCTGGGCACCGGGTGGAACTTCAATCCGTGAACTTGCAAAGAATCTAAGATTCTCAGAAAAAGAGCTGAAATACATGAACCCTGAACTCATAAAAGGCTTTATCCCTGATCACGTCAGCGGCCATCGCATCCGCATCCCAAAAGGCACACTAGAAAAAACCGCAGCCTACTTCCGCACTCGCTTTCAGTAAACCTTAATCTTAGCACTTGCGACACTAGAAGGTCCCCGTTATATTCTATTCATGGCATTGATCGTTCAGAAGTACGGCGGAAATCTCTTATCGACACCTGAAAAAGTCGCAGCCGTCGCACTTAAAATTAAAAAGCTTATTGATAACGGCGATAAAGTAGTCGCCGTCGTGAGCGCCATGGGTAAAACCACCGACGAACTTATCGAC
>JAEYZS010000139.1 GCA_023427925.1 Pseudomonadota bacterium
CGTCGGCAGCGTCAGATGTGTATAGAGACAGCTTTTAATGAATCTCGTCTCGGAGACTTGAGCAATCTTACCTTTCACTGTCACGGTCTCAGGGATATTCGGGTCGCCTTTAAATAATCCCAATTTATAGTATTTATCCAAATACTGTTCTTGATCCAATCCCGCCACACTACAAATGCTTTTAATAAAATCCACTGGGTCCACTGGAGACTTAACAGACTTATTTATAAACTCAGGCTCATGATCGGTCTTTAAATGAAAGTCTCCTTTCATTAATATCACATGCATATTCGGTCGAGACTCAACGAGGTTTTGCAAAATCTGGTGAGTAGATTGCCCTTTTATGAAATCAGATAATATCAACATTTCTGGATTAATAGCGAGAGTCTTTTCGCCTGCCTGATTAGGATTTTGGATTCCTAAAGTATCAAATCCTAATTTTTTTAGCAGGGTCTCTAGGAAAGTCATCTCGTTGAAATCTTCTGTGAGCAGTAAAATTCTTTTCATATATTAAAAGTATGGGTCAATTACGCCCTCAAATCATTTGTTATTGTTGCGCGTTATGCTATGCTAAGACCTCAACAATGCATTATTATAGAAAATCACATGATTAGAAACTATAGTCGCTCCATTATTTACATCATCAAAGAAATGCTTCCGAGCCTCTTTACTGGAATAATTATTTTTATTTCAATTCTTTTGATGTTCCAAGTTCTCAAGCTGACTGAGTTTGTACTTGCTCATGGAGTGACTTTAGAGGTTATTGCAAGACTAGTGGTGTACCTTTCATTAAGCTTTCTACCCGCCATCTTGCCGATGAGCGTTTTGTTCTCAGTATTAATGACTTATGGAAGACTAAGCACTGACTCCGAGATTATCGCTTTTAAATCCTTAGGAGTTTCACAAAAATATTTAACGATTCCCGCAATTGTTGTCGGCATAGTCATGTGTGCTTTGTCTGCCCAGACTTATTTTTTTATTGGTCCCTGGGGGGCTCGCCAATCGTATTCTTTATTAAATGTCCTTGGTAGCAGCCAAGTGATTTCCAATATTCGAGAAGGTACCTTTGCTGAAGGATTCTTTGATCTCGTTGTTTATACCAATGAAATCAACGAGAAAACAGGCGTTCTTAAGGATGTTTTCATTTATGACGAACGTTCTTCCTCGATGCCCGTGACGATAATAGCTCAAGAAGGACAGATTATCTCACCCAAGGATATGTCACTTGCCTCTACTATTCTAAGACTATTTAAAGGCAGCATCCATAGAACAGGCGAAGGCGTTTACACTAAAATCGAATTTGAAAATTACGATATTTCTCTAACTCCTGAGTTGGAGAAAAATGAAAAAGCTGATTCACCAAAGGCAATGACTATTACCGAACTTCATCAAGAGCTTGGTAAAAAAGATATTCCTCGAGATCGATTTCTTAGACTGGATTCAGAATACCATAAGCGTATAGCTCTGCCTGTGGCATGCATTGTCTTCTCCTTAATCGGAGTTGGACTCGGAACCGTTGTGAATCGAAGAGTCGCCAAATCAAGCGGTTTCGTTCTCTCCGTTGGACTCATCGTTACATATTGGATTCTATATGTTTCTATGGAAACCGTGGCCCGGAATGGAACTCTCCACCCAGCCATTGCACTATGGATCCCGAATATTATCTTTTTTCTCACGGGCGCTTATGTCGTTAAGCAAATCTGGGACAAATAATTTCTCTCTTAAATTTTGGAATGAATTTCCCGCAGATAAGTATTCTGCACTCAGGAGCACCGTTAAGTCTTCGTAATCTCTGACAGGGATTGCCCCCTGAAACAGCAAGTCCAAGCAACCTTGACTGTTTTTTGCAGATGGAAATCCAGGCAACACACAAACTGTCTTTGAGTTGTCAATTGCAAGACGCGCTGTCATTGTCGATCCGCTTTTTCTCCTCGCTTCGCAGACTAGGACAAAGAGTCCCATCTTAGCGATCATTCGATTTCTTTCATGGAAGTGATGTCTATGGATAGGCTGCGAATATTCGTACTCACTCACAATGAGCCCCCCATATTCTACGATTTTTTCTTTCCACTTTGAAAATTCGGGTGGATACACTTGCCTCAATCCTGAAGGGAGAAAAGCAATTGTAGGCTTTTGATTCTTAATGCTTACAAGATGAGCTCTTTGATCAATCCCCCTGGCTGCTCCGCTCACTAAAACGGCACCATCTTCTACAAGAGGTGTCAAATGAATATCCATCCACTCTAATGCTGCAGCAGTAGGATGACGACTTCCTACGACTGAAACTTTATTTTTATTCAAACACGAAAGGTCGCCTTCTAAACTCAGAAATAGCGGGGGCTTTTCAAGAGTATAAAAGTCCTCTGGATAAAGAGGATGATTAGGATACAAATGATGAATTTCGTTTTTATGATAAAACTCAAAGTCTCTTAACACTTCGTCAAACCAGTTTTTATTTTCACTGAGATATGAAGGAAGACTCGGTCCGAAAAGAAGACTTGGGTCTTTTTTTACATCGTAAATATCAATAAGTCGATAAAGCTCTTGGAAGCGAGTAAAGCTAATACCAGTTGTTTTTGAACTCAGTATCGATAAAAATTCTAAAGGACTCATACTTTTAACCACCTTGTTGGTTATAAATATAAGCAATCTTTAGAACATGCTTATTTGCATTTATTTTTGAGGTCACGCTCTATTCAAGTTCGGAATCCAAATCATCGTCCGAAAACTCGGATTCATTGACAGTCGATGTGTTTTTATTAAGCAGACCTTCTACCGGAGGAACCTTCGTCGGAGTTCCAATAAAGTCACCGGAGCGAACGTACTCTCTAGAATTTAGAACAATTGCCGTTGCCCTCTCAGGTGTTGTTTTTACAATCTTAATTTTTGCAATTTGCTCTTTAAGGTCTTGAACCATGCTAAACTTTTTTCGAGCACTGGAGCCTTTTAACACTGTAAAGACTTGTCCTTCCCTCATTCCCGAAGAAGAACCTTTATCTAAATAGACAACGTCTTGAAAGCCCAGGAACTGACGATCGTTATCTTCTCGTCCTCCAACAATATGTGCATTAATAGGAGAACTGATTTGAGACTCTAAAGTATTACTCACTACAAGCGGGCTGCGCATCACAAAGCTTCCAACGTTAGCAGGATTGATACTTCGTACTACGATGGCTTTATAAAGATCTTCTTTTGAGTTCACTAACTCCTGCACTTGCACTTCACCTTCTTGGACTACCGGAAAACCCATGAGAGAACCGTTTGAATCAGTGACTTTTTCTCCGATACTGTAGACAGTGAGCTTCTCACCAATTGTCGCGCCATTTTTCATTTTAATAAAGACAACATCATAGAGTGTAGCCGTTGAGTCGTCTTGGTCATTCATCTCAATGATACTTCCAACGTCATATGGCTTTTCTTCAGACAAGTAAGAAGGTAAATACACGAGGGGGTCTTTGATTTTTGGTTTTTGATTTTGAATTTCAAACCCATCTTTATCGAAACCTTCTGACCGCGGCCCTTTGATATAAGGTAAGCTCGGAGGAAGCTCTGATAACACTGGCACTGACTTTCTCTCAGGTGGCGGGATAACCGGAACTGCGGCGACATCTTCAGTTTTTGTGCTAAGTTCTGTGGTTCCTGCGACTTGCGTTTCAGAAGGAGCAACTTCGTTATTTGTAATATTCAACTGAGGAGCTTGGTTGATCTGCCCAGGTACGAACTTCAACACGTAACCTGGCGCAAGTAAGTGAGGGTTTGTAATGTTATCGTTCATCTGCCACACCTTTGGCCAATAGTGTCCATTACCAAAGAACGTCACACTGATATCCCAAAGTGTATCCCCACGCTGAACTGTGTAAGTCTCGTTGATTTTTTCACCTGCGATTTGAGTCCACACCGAATCAGACGTAGCTTCAGTATAGAAGCGGCTGTAAATAGTGTGCATGCGCTCTTCAAAGTCATCTGGAACATCAGCATACGACGGAGTCTGCGGCTCTTGATAAGGAGCCTCATCATACATCGGAGCTTCTTCCACAACAGGAGGAGGAGGCTCTTGGTACGCTGGCTCTTCCACGTAAGGTTGAGGTGGCTCTTCTTGAACGGGGTCAATTACAAGCTGTTCATCCTCATCATAACTGTCCTCAATGGGCGCAGGCACCGGAGCAAATTCTTCTGCTTTTTTTACAGGCTCATCCATTTCAAATTCGTCATCGATACTGAGAGCGGGTTCTTCTTCTGCACTTTTTGTTTCTTCCACAACAGGCACTTCTTCCTCAGTTCCAACAATTTCTTCCGGTAATACATCGGGAGCTACAATCTCGGGCTCGGTCTCCGGCTCCGGCTGTCTCTGAGGAGCCGCGATACCAAATTCTTCGTTAAGCTCGTTTTCAATTTCTTCTGCGGATTGTGTTGGATCCATGGGTATGGACTTGGACTCAAGTTGTCCTTTATCAAGTTTTTCTATTTCTCCAAAAAGCTCATCATCCTGAGCAATTGAAATTGCTGCCGTAAAAATCAAGGTGCCGTACAAAAAGATGCGCTTCACAGTTATTTCCTTTTAGTTTCTTTTGTTTCTCTTGGTTTTTTTGAATTTTTGGCACGGGCAGTTTTTTGCAGTCGAGAATCAACGAAATGTCTTTCCCGCGAGTCCGGATGGAGCTTTCT
>JAEYZS010000172.1 GCA_023427925.1 Pseudomonadota bacterium
TATTAGCGTAGGGCGACTTGGTGGGCCTTTAACTTTGAGTCTTCCGTAGGCTTTTGAATCCACCAACTCATTTTTAATCTGGATTCCTTTATTGAAAACGACATCGAGATCAAAAACTGCAACTTCAGAATTCTTTTTTAGCAAGGAATCTGGTAATAATTGGGATCTTGAAATGCCATTTCCTTTTCCATCGTCGCTTGTGAATTCTCTATTGAATTGACCCGACTGAATGACATAGTTTCCTTCAAAGAGGTAAGGGAACCAATTGCCAGATATATGGAAGTCCCCGCTACCTTTTGTGGTCACATTGTCAGGTATTCGAATTGTAGCGTTATCGAACTTTCCATGTAGGTCAGTCTTGATGTTTCGCGGTCCTATAATCTCCACATTACCATTGCCGGTGACTCGGCCGTGGGCAAACTCACTAGTAAGTCGGTTGATAATAATCTTATCATCGCTAAATAGAATATCAGCACTTATATCATCGAAACTATGTGGTAATTCGTTCACACGGACAGCTCCGTTTGTAACGAAAGCCGACCCCAGCATTTTCCAATTCGTTGGACCAAAGGAAAACTGAGTTGTAACCGCCAGAGATCCACGAAGATCTTCAAAAAACGGCGTTAAGAATGAGAGCAGGCCAAGGTCGATCTTGCCGTTAAGAGCGAGGCTAATCGGGTAGGCTGGGGTTTTTACGGAATTAATTTCTAAAGAAGTATTATCCCCACGCAGAGTAAACTTTCTTAAATCCATTGATCCGTTTTGAAAATTCAACGTGAATGGAGAGTCAGCTTTCATTTCTTTAATACCACGTTGAACCTGAAACTCACGAACTGCGATGGATCCGTTTGTTCCCCACAATCCTTTTTTGCTAGTAAGGTCAATTTCTGATGTCAAAGAAGTAGTGAATTCTTGGGCACGACTTTTTGTAGAAATTAAATGGATGAGTGGTGCAAAATCCCAGCGTTCGGTCTTTGCTTTTAACGAGAATGGACTATTTGAGTTGAGCGGAATAACAAAATCCGCATTGATTTTATTTCCCATTAGTTTCCCAGAGCCACTGATGTTTTCTTTCCCGAACGAAAGAGTAAATGAGGAATCAGGAAGAAGCTCTTGAGAAACAGTCGTCTTCGTTAAAGTCCCTGTGAGCTGCGACTTGGGGTTTAATATGTGCTCAGTCAAAAGAAGTTTAAAGTCCAAATTCGCATTGATATCCAGTTCTGTTTTTGCAAATGAATTTATAGTCTGAAGTGTAAAGTTTTGACCGATCCATTCGGTTTGGATTTGACCGTTCGGTTTTGCAGTTCCGGTGAGTGTCAGGATTCCGCTAGATTTCTTAAGAGAGGCTCGATCGATACTTACATTACCGCTATTTGATGTGACATCAAAAATTAATTCGTCAAATGATTCATTTGCGACATTTCCATTTCTGATATGAGTTTTTAATTTGTAAGACAGAAGACTGAAGTCGAGCGGTCCATTAAAGTTCGCAGTAGCAGTGCCACCTCCATAGACTTCAACGGGAATAGGAGCGACTTTAAGAAGTGCTTTTTGAATATCGGATAGCTCAATGTAGGGAGACTCAATATCACCGACGATTTTACTATCGTTTAGATTTATATCAAGAACACCTAGATATTTGGTTGTTCGAATAAGGCCGTCGATATCTTTGAATTTAAGATGGCCTTTGCGATAGGAGAGGTCCGATGTAAAGTCGCCAAGGAAGTAGTTCTTAATCGATGCTTCTTGAGTTGAGAGATTAATGTCAAAGATGGCATGACCGCTATCGCCTTGGACATAACCTTTGAGTTTGGATTTGCCCTCTAGATCTAAGTTTGCAAGTGAAAAATCCTTAAAGTCTAATTGCGGCGAATTGAATTCAAATCGGAATCCTTTTTTATAGTTCACATAACCTTTGACTGTTCCTTTTGTGTGTTTTTCGATCGTGAGCTCGGCTTCAGTGTTGATTTGTTCCTTAGTGATTTCCACAGATCCCTTGGCTGATCCTTGCTCGGTCGTTACAATATCAAGTGTCTTGGTATATACTCTAAGCTTCTCAAAGCGCATTTCCCCGCTACATTTTAAAAGTGGTGTTTGATTGAATTTTCCGCTGCACGGAAGTTGAGTTCTTGAGGTGAGCTGAACGGGAACTTCGCCCAAACCAAGACTAGCAAGAAGCTCTTGAAGTTTGAGTCCGCTTTCAAGATTTAAGACGGTGGAGTATTCCATTGGAGAAGAAGTCTTAAGAAAAAATTTGTCGAGATTAATTTTCCCTGCGGGATTTTGAATTTGTATTCGTTGAGATTGGACTTGTTCATTTTGAAAGGTGGCTTGGCCAATAACATTTCCCACTAAGAACTGATTGATCTTTAAATTTTTGAAATGGAATTTATTTTGTGTAGAGATAGGCCCCTGGGTCTTTTTTATAATAAAGGTTTGAGCATCAAGGGATCCGTGCATTTCAGGTAGGGGAGTTTTTATGAAAGGTTGGATCTCACTTTTTAACTCATCAAGCTTGAGGCTTGTTTTTATTTTTAAGTTCACTTCATCAAATTTTACATTTGAAATTGGAGTTTCAGTATAGCCCGCAGCCAAGATATAGGAATCACCTTTTTTGATTTTCAGTGCTGACATTAGGATTTGGTTTTCCTGGATTAAAAACCGACTTCCAAGGGAGATTTCGATTGGAATGTCTGCGATTTGTGGGTCATAGACTAAAAGTTGTGGCGAAAGCAGAGATACTAATGCCGATGACTTTTGGTTTTCAATTTCAATTGAAAATTTATTCAGGTTGATTTGGGGTATATTGTCTTCGGGCTGCACACTCAAATTCATACGATAAATGGTAAATGTATTCAGTGGGATCTTAAGAATGGATTTAAGATCAATTTTTTCGTTTTGACTTTTTGGAGTCTGGAGATTTTTAAGTGCCTTAATGCTTTTAATATGAATGGTTGGTTCAGTAATTTCAATTCTTGAAAATTGAAAAAGACCAGTCAGGAAACTTAAAGGATTGAGAGATAGTTTTACTTCCTTAACGAAACTTTCAGATATAGCGGCACTGAGTTCATTCGTCTTGGGAGTTATACGAATTTGTTTAAAACTTACTCCAATTGGAAATAAGTGGAAATCAATGTTTGAAACTAAAACTCTAACCGGTCCCTTTTCAGAAGTGGTTTTTTCGATATAGTCGATGGCCCATAATTTAAAGTCAGGCAAATGGTAGCTGTAAAAAAATCCCAGAGCTCCGCAGAATAGAGCGACAACAGAGTATTTTGTAAGAGTCTTTAGCAGGGAGCTATTCAACTATCCCTCCACGCATGGAGTAAGACTTTGGCAGATTGGTTGCTCGGGGAAACTTTTATAACTGTCTCCAGTATTTGAATGGCTTTGTCTTTTTCGCCGAGTCCGTAAAGAGCCTGTGCGCGGTACTCTAGAGCTGAAAAAATAGTAGTAGGGTTTTGAGGATATTTGCTTTCAATCTCAAAACTTTCATTGATAGCATCTATGAAATTTTCTGCCTTGATTAACAGTTCCAACTTTAGCCAATCCTTTTCAAGAGATTCAGGAGCATAGCTTAAACATTGAAGAGCTTCATCATAAAGTTCGATTTGTGTGAGTAAAATGGATAAATCGTAAGCAGAATTTGGATTTTTTTTAGCACTCTCGACCACATTTGCACCAATTTTGCTTTTTTCTTCTAAGAAATCTTTGTCAAGTTCGTGAGGTGAGTTTTCATCTTGGAGTTTGTTGTGAAGTTCGCGCTCTTTCTTTTGGACTAGAGAACGGATGCGAGCTAAATCGAGATCAGATGTGATTTCAAAAATTTCTTTGTCATTAGGAAACTTTTGTCGAAGTAATATGGAAACGTCCCGAATTTCCGTGTCCATTCTATCTGCGATCAGGCGTTGAAGCTTTGTTTTGAGCTCAGATTTTTCTTTTTCTAGAGCTGTCTTCCTTTCTTCGAGATATGTTTTGATGACTTTCTCGAATCGTGGATGAAGAGTTTTCGCTTTCTGCGCATAGATGATATCTTCGAGTTTATTACTTTCAGTCATTCCCACAAGAATAGCTTCAACAATATCTTCATGAAGATGAGTTTCGATTTGAGAGAGCATTTCCAAAAACGGAATCCATGCGATGTAACGATCCTGTGTAAATTGTTTTGAATATTGGTTTTGAAGAGTTTTGTGTAAACCTGTGTTCAATAAAAACTGGGCAGCAATGTCTTGGTCTTTTTCGGAAAGCTCGCCGCGATCCCATTTTTTTAAAAGATCATCGGCAACATAAGTCACATCGAACTCTTGCAAAAGCTTTTGAATGATGATCTCAATCCTTGACGAATTCAACGGTGCTCCGAGGTGTAAATTTCTTCCATGAAATCTCACTTAATTATACGAAAGAACTTCGGAATTTTAAAGTCTGGTCGGGGAAAATTTTTAATAATATTCGCCCTTAAATTGCCTGGGTGAAGGTCCCTAATTTCAGTTTAAAGCGGAAATGAAAGTGACCCCACATTTTGCTAGATCAATGTTCATGATCGAGAAGCAGTTTTTTTGACTGGTCTACACTTTAAACGAGAGACATTTTGCTTGTAACTCCCTACGAAAGCCCGAGACAATTTCATTAAGGTAGTCTGATGCTGTGCAAATCTGTCATCAGAATGGGAAGATTTGTATTACAGTTTCTGGGCTGGGATTTACGGTATATACCGGCGCACTAGACCTCTATAAAAGCTTGATAAAATTCAGGTTTTGTTACAAAAATGTTTTATTCAGTCAAATTTAAGGAGGCACAATGGGTGCGCAGTGGAAGAATAAGGGGAAGGCCGATAGTGCCGCCCAAAAGGGGAAAGTTGTACATAAGCTCACAAAAGAAATTCAGGTCGCAGCACGATTAGGTCAGCCAGATCCAGATTACAACCCACGACTAAGAGCTGCCATCGAAGCGGCAAGAAAACAGTCAGTCACTCGTGACTCTATTGAGCGTGCAATTAAAAAAGGCTCCGGGCAAGACAAAGACGCTACAACCTTTGATATCGTCACTTATGAAGGTTTTGCTCCTCATCAAGTTCCGGTGATTCTTGAGATTCTTACTGACAACAAAAACCGCTCGGCCCACGAAGTGAAACAACTTTTTAAAGCGGGACAGATGGGTTCCCCTGGGAGCGTGGCATGGATGTTTGATCATACAGGTATTATAGAAGCTTCCCACGATGATATGTCGCTAGATATTGAATCTGTTGCAATTGAAATTGGTGCTCAAAATGTAGAACCATTGGAACCAGAAGAAGTAGAAGCAAATACTATCGGCGCAAGATTTATTGCAGATGTTCCAGATCTGGATGGCGCTAACAAAGCTCTCCAAGCCGCAGGTTGGAAAGTTTCAAAAGCCGAGCTAGGTTATGTCCCAAAAAACTATGTCGAACTCTCTCCTGAAGCGGAAAAAGAAGTGATCGAATTTTTACAAGAGATGGATGACTATGATGACACTCACAGAGTGTATGTAGCCATCAAATGATTCGTGCTGTGATCTTTTTATCTATTTTAGTGGTATTGGCCTTCATAACTCCTGTGGAGGCAAAATATCTCGTCAACGAAGATTTAAAAGAACAAATCGAAAATGATAAAGATCGAACTATTCCTGCTACGGATAAGCTCACGGCGGCAATTGACGGCGAAGTTTTTCAGTCAACATCGAGGCTGGGGGAGGAGGATTTTTATCACGGAACGGGTTACTGGCTGAATGCAAGAATGGAGTATATATTTGCTCCAGAAGCTCAAGTGAATTTAAAATCGATTTTCTATAGCGGAACATCAAGCAATGGGTACGGGAATACGAGTTCCAGCGGTCTGATTAATTTTTTTGGTTTAACGTATCGGCCAAAACTTTCAGTGGGAGAGGTCTACATACGCCTCATAGATCTTGGTCGTCAGACGTTTGGGCGAGGCTTGATTGTTGATCGAAAAGAAACTACTGGCGCGATGATCCAAGTAATGCGAAATAAGACTAAATATGAATTGGTGTTAGATGGAACAGGCGGAATTACAGCCCACGGGGACCTCTTCTACGCTTCGACAACAATTAATAATGATATTTTAGGGTTTGCGTTTTATATAGTTAACTCGCCAGGTGCTCCTGAATATCTTCCTCCGACTGCAACTCTAACCTCGACTTATCGATTTAGCGATCATTTAAAGTATGACGCTGAAGTTGGTGCGAATAAGTATGGGTTAGCAGGGTTACTCATCACAGAATATTTAAAAAAGAATGGTTCTTTCCAATATAAAATAAGACCACAGGTTCGTTATTATGATTATAAATTCTTAAATGGAGTGGAGAGTAATAGAGGGTATATCGACTACGATCAATACGATATTCCGGATATGAATGCTCACAGTATATTCTTTGAAATGGCAAAACGAAGCGTGATCGTGTACGGCTCAGAGTTTAATTTTGATTATGTTTTTACTGATAGCTTTAGGATGTACTTCGACAATGAAGTAAATATTCGTCGTTACTATGATG
>JAEYZS010000198.1 GCA_023427925.1 Pseudomonadota bacterium
GTATTTACGTTAAAGGTTTTGTTTATCCTTTAAAGGGGGGCTTTGATATCAGTGGAGAATTCGACGCTCACCTCGAAACAGAGTGTTCGTTTTGTGCGGAACCTATGAAGATCCCAGTTCACGAAAAGTTCCATGAATTAATGATGTTACAAGGAAAGATTGCTCGACAACTTAAAGAAGTCGAAATCAACCATAACGACCTCGAAATCCATTATGTTGATGGAAACGAAATTGATCTTGGCCCCATCATCCACGAAATGATCGATGTCAATATGCCGATTCAGCCTAATTCCACAGAAGAGGTCACAAAAGACGGACGCCCAAAATGCATAGAAGGCACGGCATATGAAAAGTACATGGCTGAAAATGCGGAATCTCCAATAAAGAGCCCATTTGACGTCCTTAAAAACCTCAAAAAGAACTAATCAAATCAAATATAATTGGTTTTGAGACTAAAAGTGAACAGTCTCCCCGATACTCGGTTTGCCAGCGTAGAATTGATTTAAAAGCTCAATTTACATTTGACAAACTTTGGCAAACCGAGGAAATTACATGCTTTCTAAAAACAGGAAGACGAACATCAATCGTAGGTAAAGGTAAGGTATATTATGGCTCATCCATCGGATAAGATGACGAGATCAAAAAGAGGAATGAGAAGATCTCACGACTTTTTAGTAAAACCAGGAACTTCAACTTGTGCAAACTGCGGGTCTACAAAGAAACCACACGTTGTATGTAACTCTTGTGGCTATTACAAAGGCCGCGTTATCGTTGCTCCAAAGCAATAATCATGAATCTTAGATAAGGGAGGGCCTCGTGTATAACTCCAAGATTTTAGCAACGGGCTCTTATCTACCCAGCAAAAAACTCACCAATCAAGACATTGAAAAAATGGTCGACACCACGGCGGAGTGGATCGTCGAACGTACTGGTATTGAGGAACGCTCTGTCGCTTCTGAAACAGAAATGACGAGCGATCTTTGTGTCAATGCCGCAAAAGTCGCCCTTCAAAGAGCAAATTTAAAACCCGAAGACATCGATATGATCATCGTGGGAACTGTTTCCGGAGATCAAGTGATGCCTTCTACTGCGTGTATGGTGCAAGCTAAGCTTGGATGTCGGCATATTTTTGCATTTGATTTGTCGGCAGCGTGCTCTGGTTTCGTCTATTCCCTATCGATTGCAGATCAATTTATCAAAACAGGAATGTACAAAAATATTTTGGTTATCGGAGCCGAGACTCTTACAAGACTCGTAGACTATAACGACAGGAATACCTCTATCCTATTTGGAGATGGCGCAGGCTGTGTGATTCTCTCTCGTGCAGAAGAAGGTTCAGAGTCAAAGATCTACAGCTCTCACCTCTTTGCCGATGGACAATTGGGTCACCTTTTAGAGCTCAAAGGAAACGCAAGACCAAACCAACTTTTCTCTGATAAAATTATTGAACATGAATTCTCGTACATCCATATGAACGGTAAAGAAATTTTCAAGAATGCTGTGCGCACGCTGACAAACTGTGCGCAGATGGCTCTTGATGCTAACAATATTCCTTTGGATGATGTCGACTGGTTTATTCCACATCAAGCCAATATGAGAATTACAGAGTCTGTTGCAAAACATTTTAAAATCCCAAATGAAAAAGTGGTCAGCACCATTCATTACACGGGAAATACATCTGCAGCTTCTATCCCAATCGCGTTAGACCATGCAGTTACAGATGGCCGTATCAAACGCGGTCAACACATTTTACTCTCTGCGTTTGGTGCTGGTTTGACATCTGGTAGCGCTCTGCTAAAGTTCTAAATCTAAATTTTTAGGGAGGAATTATGCTCGGTTTGATTTTTCCAGGCCAAGGCTCTCAATATGTCGGCATGGGTAAGGTTTTTTACGAAAACTTTAAAGCCGTACAAGAAACTTTCGAAGAAGGCAGCGATGCTCTAAATCTCGATCTCAAAAAGCTACTATTTGATGGGCCTGATTCCGAACTTAAACTCACGCACAATACTCAACCTGCAATACTGCTTGTAAGTGTGGCTCTCGATCGAATCACAAAAGATCTATTTAAAAGCCAAAACAAACTCTGCGCAGGGCACTCTCTGGGAGAATACTCAGCTCTTGTGAGCAATGGTGTCTTGTCCTTTACTGATGCCATTAAAACTGTACGAGTTCGCGGTGAACAAATGCAAAAAGCTGTTCCTGCAGGTAAAGGCGCAATGATTGCTGTTTTAGGTTGTGAAAATGAGAACGTGGAAAAAATCTGCCGCTGGGTGCAGGAACAAACTAAAAAAGTTTTAGAACCTGCAAACTATAATGCTCCAGGACAGGTCGTAATCAGTGGTGATGCAGAAGCTGCTGGGTGGTTAACCACAAATTGGAAAACTTCCGCACTTGCATCAGAGATCAAAGCGAAGTTTATTCCACTCAATGTGTCGGCACCATTTCATTGCTCCATGATGATGCCTGCACAAAAGGAAATGACACCGGTTTTAAATGGCTTAAAATATTCATCTGCTCAATTTCCAATCATTCAAAACGTCACGGCTCAAGAAACGACTGATGCAAACGAGATTCAAAAGAATCTCATTGCGCAGATTTCTGCCCCTGTGAAGTGGGTACAAAGCGTTATTAGACTCAAGGAGTTAGGTGTTACGCGTTGTATAGAGGTCGGACCAGGTAAAGTATTGGCAGGATTAGTGAAAAAAATTGACTCTAGCTCGCTCTCAACATTCAATATTGAAACACTTGAAGATTACAAGAAATTAGAGACAGAAGCCTTCTAAGGTTTTGTAATTAAAAGGAATATGATTCCGCGTGAATCATATTTAAATAAAGGATTTAGATTGGATTTATCAGGTAAAAAAATTCTCGTTACTGGCGGCAGTCGCGGCATTGGTGCTGGAATTGTCCAACACCTCGCTACACTCGGTGCACATGTTGCGTTTACCTACTCTTCCAATCAAGCAAGTGCTGAAAAAATCTTATCTGGCTTAAAGAATCCAGAAAATCATATGATGGTTCATATGGACGTTTCTAATCAAAAGTCCATGGAAAAAGCCATCAGTACTGTTCTTGAAAAGTTTCACAGTCTTGATGGGTTAGTCAACAATGCCGGGATCACAAAAGATCAGTTGATCTTAAGAATGGGCTTAGATGATTTTGATCAAGTATATAACGTCAATATGCGTGGGACATTCTATTGCACTAAACTTGTATTAAAGCCAATGTTGAAGGCTCGTAAAGGCGCCATCGTGAATATCTCTAGTGTTGTTGGTCATACAGGAAATCCAGGGCAAACCAACTACACGGCTACAAAGGCTGGCGTCGAAGCTTTTAGTCGATCATTAGCACTTGAGCTTTCAAGCCGTAATATTCGCTCAAACTGCGTAGCTCCGGGTTTTATTGAGTCTGATATGACTCAAGAATTAACGGAAGAACAGAAAGAAAAAATGTTTTCGCGGATTCCACTTGGAAAAGTCGGAAGCGCAAAAGATGTCGCCAATGCTGTCGCCTTTTTATTGAGTGACAGCTCAAGCTACATCACAGGTCACACGTTACATGTTAACGGTGGCTTGTATATGAATTAGGAAATAAAAAAGAAGGAAGTTATTAACAACAAAATGATTTGCCAAGAGGTTTTGATTTTACCCATGTGTAAAATCAAATGATCGAGCAAGAGGAGAACTAAAATGGCTGTAAAACCAAAAATTAAAGACATCATCGTGGAACAACTTGGTGTTGACCCAGAGAGAGTTAAAGTTGAAGCAAAATTCATCGACGATTTAGGCGCAGATAGCTTAGACATCGTTGAGCTTATCATGGCAATGGAAGAAGAATTCGACATCGAAATTCCAGATGAAGATGCTGAGAAGTTAGCTTCTGTTAAAAACGTTCAAGACTACCTAGAGTCAAAAGGCGTACAACTGTAATGGCTGAATTTACCAGATCAACATCTTCAACTGAGAGACGAGTCGTCATTACGGGCATTGGTATCCTTTGCCCGACGGGAAACTCAACTCACGAGTCATGGAAAAACATCCTTGAAGGTGTCTCTGGTATTGATCGCATTACTCAGTTTGATGCTTCGACTTACGATTGCCAAATCGCAGGTGAAGTCAGGCCCTTTGAGACTGAAGGCTACATTGAGAAAAAAGAACTCAAAAAAATGGATCGCTTTATTCATCTATCTATGGTCGCAGGCCAAGATGCACTAAAGGATTCAGGGTTTGAGATCAATGATAGCAACAGAAAAAAAGTGGGTTGCTTTATCGGAGTCGGTATTGGCGGTCTTCCAGGTATTGAAGCTCAACACAATATTTTAAGAGACAAGAGTCATTCTCGCGTATCACCTTTCTTTATTCCGATGGTGATCGCAAACCTCGCAGCAGGTTATCTCAGCATCAAAGTCGGAGCTCAAGGACCAAGTTACTGCGTCACATCAGCTTGTTCTTCGGGTGCGCACGCTATTGGAGAGGCTGTTCGATATATTCGCTCAGGACTTACAGATATGATGATAGCTGGTGGAGCTGAGAGCGCCGTTTGCCCTATGGCAATCGCTGGATTTGAAAATATGAAAGCTCTTTCTACAAGAAACGAGGAACCAAAGAGAGCCTCTCGCCCATTTGACCAAGACCGTGATGGTTTTGTACTTGGTGAAGGAGCTGCGGTTTTAATTCTTGAAAGTTACGAATCTGCAAGTAAACGTGGTGCAAAAATTTATGCTGAGATTAGTGGTTATGGTTTAAGTTCCGATGCTTACCATATTACCTCACCGGCTCCAGAACACGTTGGCGCGCAAGACTCCATGAGAGCGGCACTACTTGATGCACGCATCAATCCTGAAGAAGTTCAATACATCAACGCTCACGGAACTTCGACTCCAGTAGGAGACGGATTAGAAACAGCTGCTGTTAAACACGTGTTTAAAGACCACGCACGCAAAATTATGGTTTCATCTACTAAGAGTATGACGGGTCACTTATTAGGTGCTGCTGGTGCCTTAGAGACTGCTTTTTGTGCCTTGGCCGTTCATGATCAAGTTGCACCTCCTACAATCAATTTAGAAAATCCATCACCAGATTGCGATCTTGATTATGTGCCAAAAATTGCAAGAAATATTAAAATTAACCATGTTATAAATAACAGCTTCGGATTTGGTGGAACGAACGCATCAGTTGTTTTATCAAAAATCTAACAACAGCTGCTAAATTCCAATTAAGAAATAGAAACCTTTAATCAGGGATTTCCATGAAAGTTTTAATTGCTTCTGACCATGCAGGTTACGCTCTCAAAAAATTTCTCATCGAGCATTTCTATGACCTTCACTTTGAAGATCTTGGAACATATGATTCCAACAGTGTCGACTATCCCGACTACGCCGATAAGCTTTGTAACCTTCTTCCAGCAGGAAGCTTAGATAAGGACCCTGAACAAATTGGAATTCTAATTTGTGGCTCTGGTCAAGGTATGGCGATTAAAGCCAACAAACACTCTCATATCCGAGCAGCGCTCTGCCACAGCATCGTTACTGCAAAGTTATCTCGCGAGCACAACAATGCAAATGTTCTCTGCATAGGCGAAAGAATTCTCCCCTACACATTAGCAAAAGAAATTGTAGAAACTTTCCTTAAAACAAAATTCGCCGAAGGTCGCCACACCAACCGCGTAAAAAAACTTTGCTAGTCGTAGAATGAATTAAAAGTTGGTATTAAAGTTAAAAAGCCAGGGCTGTTTACCTGGCTTTTTAGAGAATCTTGTGATGCAAATTTGATTAGTTTCTTTTGCAGTAGTCGCCACCGTCTAGTGCCAAAACAGAATACTCTGGGTTGTATGTGAAGACTTTTCTAGCGACACTTTCCACAACGATATTGAGCCTCATTGGATGATAGCCATCACTGTCCCAACCATCAACAGCCAATAGAGTGCGATAATTCAGATCAGTAACGAGAGTGTCTAATCCAACAACATCCTTTGTAGTCGTCGCTTCAGACACTTCCCAGCCTGCGCGCACGATATAATCGCACTTTTCAACAACAGCTTGGTTAATCAAAGTCTGCAACTTGACTGGTAGCGCTGATTTTTGTTTAAACTTTACGACGTTGTTTTGATCTGCAAATGCGCTGATTGATAGCAATAATACACACAATAAAATTGTTTTTTTCATTTAAACCCCACGTTTAATTAGACTTTTTATAGCTTTTAGGAACATTACCACATCAAAATTATAACGTTGTGTTAGGAATGAGTTATTCATAAAAATTACATGACGTTATTCTGGAAATATTGGAAAATATCTCCATCTTACGCTTACGAAAGGAGCCCATCCGATGCTCGATTCAAGAGACCTTAAATCCAGTGATCCAAAGATAGCCGACTTGATTCAACACGAAAACCAAAGACAGAAATTTGGCCTAGAAATGATAGCTTCTGAAAACTACGTTTCTAAAAGTGTTTTAGAGGCTCAAGGCTCCATTCTGACAAACAAATACGCGGAAGGTTATCCCAACAAGAGATACTATGGCGGTTGTCACTACGTAGACGAAATTGAAACAATGGCTATTGAGCGTGCTAAAGAACTTTTTGGAGCAAAGTTTGCCAACGTTCAACCGCACGCAGGCTCTCAAGCCAATATGGCCGTTTTCTTTGCGTGCGCAAAGGCAGGCGATCGAGTTTTAGGAATGGATCTATCTCACGGCGGTCACTTAACGCTCGGTTCACCTGTGAATTTCAGTGGATTCTTATTTGATGCCCACTTCTACGGCCTTGATCCGGAAACAAGCTTGGTGAATTACGATACAGTTCGCAAGAAAGCTCTCGAAGTAAAGCCCAGAATATTGGTTGCAGGGTTTAGTGCTTATCCAAGAACTCTTGATTTTGCAAAGTTTAGAGAAATTGCAGACGAAGTCGGCGCAACACTTGTAGCAGATATTTCTCATATTGCAGGGTTAGTTGCTTCGGGCCTTATTCCTTCTTCGATCCCTTACGCGCATTACACGACGACAACGACTCATAAAACACTTCGAGGTCCACGCGGTGGAATGATTTTATCTAATGATGAAGATCTTGCTAAAAAAGCAAACTCTAAAATTTTCCCGGGAATTCAAGGTGGGCCACTTGAGCATATTATTGCTGCAAAAGCTGTAGCGTTTGGTGAGGCTCTAAGACCGGAATTTAAAGAGTACTCAAAACAAGTTCTTAAAAATGCAAAAGCTCTTTCTGAAGAATTACTGAGTTTGGGCTTTGATCTCGTTACCGGAGGAACAGACAATCACTTGATGCTTGTTGATCTTTCGAATCGAGATATTACCGGAAAAGAGGCCGAAGAGGCTCTCGACAAAGCGGGAATTACTGTGAACAAAAACACTGTTCCAAATGAAAAGCGTAGTCCGTTTGTGACAAGTGGAATCCGTGTAGGAACACCGGCTCTTACTTCTCGCGGAATGAAAGAATCTGAAATGAAGCAAATTGCAAAATGGATGTCCGAAGTTCTTTCGAGTAAAGACGATATGAAAGTTCACGAGAAAATCAAAGGTCAAATTAAAGAACTGTGCCAACAGTTCCCAATTTATTAATAGCCAATCCAATCTTAACAATAGGAAAAAATGAGCCTGTCTTTTAGGCTCATTTTGAGTCGACTTAGGTCCTTAAAAATTTGAAATTTTAAAGAAACAATGTCACCATAGAGACAGTGGAAAAAGGCAAATTTCTCCTCTTGGGATTCATTTTAATTATCGCCAATTCTTGCGGAACTCTGGAGACTCCAAACTATGTTGGCCCAGGGAAGTTCTTTCCAACAAAAAATAGCGTTCCTGTGGGACGCACGTCCATTGTCGACGACATAAAATTGCGCTGGCCCGTTCATTCTCCACGTATCACCCAACATTTTAAACCCGGTAGCAAAAGAACTCGTCATCAAGGCATAGATCTTGGAGGATCAAAAAATACTCCAATCTATTCAGCTCACGACGGGAAGGTGATCTATGCTGGGCAAGGTTTCCGGGGCTACGGAAAGCTAGTGATCGTTGAAAACCCAAACGGCTATGCAACGTTTTACGCTCATTTGAATACAATCAACACTCGCGAAGGCAAATGGGTTATGGGTGGAGAAAAAATCGGAGGTATGGGGCGAACGGGAAGGGCTACCGG
>JAEYZS010000235.1 GCA_023427925.1 Pseudomonadota bacterium
AAACTTAACTGTGTAGTTTTCCGCAGCTGACGCAAAATCTTGCTCTTCCCTGTTGAATGGGAAAGCATCAAGGCTACTTCCTCTAATTTTTTCCAATTCCTTGTCTGAAGGTAATGATTTCTCTGTTGCTAAAATAACGTTTAACGTGGCGGGACCGTTGTATTTACTTGTAGGTGCATTGGCAATAACCCATTTATATTGCGTTGATGCATTGTCAAATTCACCCATGTCATACAACAATTCCCCAAAGAAGAATCGCATTTCTGCAGAGTTGCTCGATTTATCAAACTCTTTCACATATAGCTCGTATAAATTTTTAGTTAACTTTTGTCCCGTAGGATTTCGTGATTTTTGAAGAGCTCGATGTTCATTCAAAATATAGCTACGAAGAGTTGACTCTCTTGTATCAAAAGACTTTTGCCTTTCTTTTGGATTTGACTGGCCCCATGAACTGTCATCGTTGTAGTTTACAATCCAGTTAAATAACTCTGCTCTAAATACTTGACGACTTCCACCGGCTGCGTAGTTTTGTACTATTTGATATTGGAAATCGAAATTTTTCGGCGAATTGGGATTCATGTCTATCAGCTGCCCAAAAACGTGTTTTGCGGCTTCTCGATGGCCGCGATCTGAATAGAGATAACCCAACTTTTCTAGAGAACTATATACTCGTTTTTCGCCACCCATTCTTTCAAAATATGTTGCGGCTGATTCATAAGATTTAACGTCAGGATAGAATAGTATCAAGTCGTTATAGGCTTCATCCGCCAAACGTATTCTGTTAACTTGCTTACCATCTTCAGATTGCTGATTTACGTTCTCCTCGGAAAGCTCAATTACATTTTCTAAACGTCGAATGGCAATGGCTGTTTGTCCTAATCGATAGTGACACCATGCGAGCTTATAAACAGCAAATGGATAGATCCTGCTTTTTCTTCGCTTAAGAACATTTTGATAATTTTCAGCAGCCTTTTTGTAGTCATTGTTTTCAAAGTAGAATTCAGCTGTCGCAAAGAAAGACTCTGTGACGTAAATGGACTTGGGAAACTCTTTAGTGAGTTTTTCGTAGTAACCGTTTCCTTTTTTAAATTGGCCAAGCTCCACGTAGTTATAACCTAGGAAGAAGTAAGCTTGATCCAGCTTTTTGCTCTTAGGAAAATCCGTAGCATACCAATTGTAAAGCTCGATGGCTTTCCTGTTGTATACTTGTGGCGCATTCATATTGATTTTTGGAGGGTTGCCTTTCCTTCCTTTTGCTTCCCATGCGGCAATCTTCTTGTCGAATTCTGCCTGAATTCTGTATTGGACTAGCTTAGCCTTTTCAACGTAAAGCTCACCAAGCCTCAGCCAAATTTCGCCACGCTCTGGGCTCTTTCTAAACTTTTGGCTTAAGGTATATAGCTCATTAATTTGTTTATCCAAGATTTTCTCTAGTTGAGCTTCCTTCTCGTTGCCCTTTATAAAAAACTGTACCGAAGAAGGCGGCTTGATCTTTTGAGTATTTCTGACCACAGTTTTTTTAGGTCCGCCAGCATCAGGAATAATATTGGTGAACTTATTGATCTGCACACCGCCACCGCGGTCATTGTCTTTGTATCTTGAAAGCACATCGGCGACCGTCGACGGGCGCTGAGATTTTGCTCGAGAGGTCTTAGACGCGGTTTTCTTTGGAGCAGCTTTACGTCTTTGATTTTGAGCAAGTGTGTACTCCGAGCTTAAAACAAAGCTTAGAATTAAAATACACTGTAAAAGCTTTTTCATAAATTAAATCCTATTCGCAGCGTGATTTACCTAAATAATAATAGTTCCCAATTTCGTCCAACCAGTATTCGCCCTGGAATGGCCAATACTCGTATCCGTTTTGAATATAGAAGCTTCTGTCTTCATTTTGTTTTTCTTCTTCAGACTCGCCTTCCGAAACTAGAATATTCTTCTTCACTTGGTCTTTCTTGCCATTTAACATTTCAAACCGAGCAAAATCGTGTTGTTTAAATAGTTCAAGAAGATCTCTATGGATGTCGACTATATATTTCTTTACGAGAACGCCGACGTTCTCTTGCGCTCTTTGCGCTCTTGTTGTGAGGACCTTCTTCGCATAGACACCTAAAGGTGACGTTCTCCACTTTGATTTCATGCTATCAACAGCTTTACGCTCACCTTCAAGCATTTTGATATAGTCATAGCTTCTAGCAAAATCCGTTTCTCTCATGATCTTTCGAGCTACGATAAAAGGAATTCCGCTTCCCTTCCGAACTGCAACGTCGGATTTATAGTCGTCGTAATTCAAGATAATTTTTTCGATCTCTTTGTAGTATTTATCCGTAGATCTATAGGTCTTAATGATATTGACTAGGTCCTTACGAACCGGTTGATAAATCTTTTCAAAAAGATCGAGCGTCTTTTCCATCTCATCGTACTGACAGATATACATATAGACTAGGGACCTTAGGAGAAGTGATTCTGGAATATAGAAATCCTCGTAGTACGGAGAGTGGAGCGAGTGCATATTCCCAAGAACTGATCTAAATTGAGCAGCTCTCATTTGCGCCCAGGAAATCTCAAACAAAGCATCGTGATAGAATTCAGTATCACGCGGTACTTGTCTGTAGTAATTCATACCCAAATCCCATTCTTTGTTTTGATAGTGGGTACGCGCAAGACCCATTAAGGCTGCCACTCTTGTTGTATCCGTAATGTTGTCTGGGTTTCTTGAGCTTAGTAATTCATTAAAAGCTCGAATAGCCATCTGATTTTTGTTTTGAGAAGCATACGATAGAGCCTCCATGTACTTTGCTTTACCGTAGAGTGGAGAGTTGTCATCGACAGCCGATAGACTTGCAGCCGCCTTTGCGAGCTCCCCGTTTCTAAATTGATATTCTCCGATACGGAAACGAAGCATATCTTGGCTTTCAAGCGGGAAGTCTCGAAGTTCTACTTTGGAGATTGCATAATTTAGGAGAGTAACATCCCCTAATTGATCTGCTGCCAAAGAAAGCTTTTCCAAAGATTTTTTGATATAGGAACTTGTACCGTCTCTAACCACATCAACAAAATGAAATGCCGCTGTTTGATACATTTTCATGTCATAAAGCATGAGGCCTAAAAGGTATTTAATCTGCATTCTTTCCTTCATGTATCTTGGTGAGCGGGAAAGATTAAAAAGTCTCATTGAAGCATCTTCGTAGTTTCCTGCTTTTGCTAAAGAAAGAGCTTGCTGAAGCTCAGAAACATTTGATCTAGCCCCCGATACTGCTGAGCGAGGCGCCGCCCTTCTTTT